>DATGKG010000284.1:0-7461 GCA_035294805.1 Binataceae bacterium (SeqCode)
TGAGAAAGTGCTGCCGTCCGAGCGGCGTAATCGCGTAGACCTTGCGCGTGCGTTTGCCGTTGCGTTCCGTATGCATCGTCACCAGGCGATCGCGCGCGAGTTTCTTCAGCGCCGGATAGAGCGAGCCGTCGCTGACCCGATAGAAAAATCCGACCGACTCCTGAAAGCGGCGTTTGAGATCGTAGCCGGTCAGCTCCGCCTCCATCAGGAAGCCGAGCACAGGGAACTTGATGTCAATCTTGAGCGCGCCGCCATCGCGCGCGGCAGTCTTGTCGAACGGCGCCGGCATCCATTCGCCGTGTCCGTTGCGATACGAGTATATGGGTGGCCGTTCCGGTGTCATCGAATACATCAACTCAATAGCTCGACTTGAGCTATGAAGCAAGCTGCCGGCTAAACCGTCGCGCGCAACGCGGCGGAGATATCGTGACGCGTAGCCGTTAGCGCGGGGATCGCCGCGCTGAGAAATCCGATCACCGCCGCGAGCACGATACTGCCGGCCGCGACCGCCGGCGTCACTTGCAGGATCAGGCGTCCGGCGAAGAGCAGGTACGCTCCCGCCAGATGCATTACGACGAAAGCCGTCGCCACGCCGATCGCGCCCGCGATGAGGCCGATCGCAACTCCTTCGCACACGATCGAGCCGACCAACATCGCGCGAGTGAAGCCGATCGAGCGCATCACCGCGAGTTCGTGGCGGCGCTCGCGCACCGACATCGCCGCGGTGTTCGCCGCGACCAGCCCGATTACGATCGCGACGATAAAAGCAATCAGCTGCACGCCCACGAACAGCAAGCGAAACTGCGCGAGCCGTTGTAACGCCATTCCCATCTCGGTCTCGGTGATCGTCTCGAAGGCCGAGTTGGCGAAGTGCGAGTCGATCGCATTAATCACCGGCGCCGCATTCTCGGAGCGGTCGATGCGAATGAAAAACAACACTGCCTTGTTGAGGTTGCCCTCCATTTGATTCAGCCGCTCGAACGGCACGATCACAATCGATGGCGGCGGGCTGCCTCCGCCGAGCACGCCGGCAATCGTCACGTCGAGGTCATTCGGCAAACTCGGCGCGTGAAACGTGATGTTGTCGCCGACCTTCCATCCAAATCGTGTCATCATCATCGGGCTGACCAGCGCCGAGGAGCGCGAATGCTGCAGGCGCGACGCCAGCTCCGGCGTGATGCCCCAGTCGGGGAAGATGGTGCTGATTTGATCGGGGTCCATCGCGGCGATCGGAATCATCTCGCCCGGATTGCGATAGTCGCCGATCGCGAACAGCACGCCGGTGACCGCATCTACATGCGGCATCGCGCCAATGGTCCGCGCGTATGAGAGCGGCAGCGTGTAGTCGAAGCCGCCGAAGCCGGCCTTGTTGCCGCAATCGAGCCGCAGCGCGCTCACCCGATCGCGCAGGAGCTGGCGAACGACCGCGGGGAGCGTCATCAGCGCGGAGAAGATGAACATCGAGATCGCGATCGAGAGGACGCTGAGCAGCGTGCGGCGCCGATTGCGGGTCAGATTGCGAAATATCAGCGGGAGATACTTCATCGGATTACAGCGCGATTGCCAAGTGCGTCGAGATATCGCTATGCTTGTTACCTACCGACCGTCGGTCGGTGCTTCCGAATTCTAGACCGACCGCCGGTCGGTTGCAAGGAGCGATGCAGACAGCAAGGCAAGCAATCCGGATCGTCAAGAAGCCCGATCAGCGGAGGAGCGAACTCCTCGATTGCGCGCAGGAGTTGTTCCTCGCGCGCGGCTACGACCACACCACCATCAACGATGTCATCGCACGCGCCGGCGTCTCGAAGGGCGCGCTCTACCACTACTTCACTTCCAAGGAGGCGATGCTCGAGGCGCTGGCGGAACGCTTCGCCGCGCGCAGCATCGAGCAGCTTGGCGACATTTTTGCGGACCGCTCACCCGATGCGCTGAGCCGCCTCAATGCCTTCCTGGCGCGCTCGCGCCAGTTGCGCCGCGAGGCTGCACCGATGATCCGTCCGCTCTTCGCGGCGATCTTTAGGCCCGAAAATATCGTGCTTTACCACCGCATCAGTGCGGCCGGGATGGCGCTGATGACGCCGCTGCTCGCGCGCATCATTGCGCAGGGTGTCAAGGAAAAGATTTTTCGCACCCCCGATCCGGTCGGAACCGCCGAAATGATCCTGCAACTTGGCGCGGCGGCTTACGGCGTCATCGCGCGCGCTCTCAACGCGACCAGCGAGCATGAAGTTGCGGACGCTGCCGACACGCTGGAGGACCTGCTCAAGCTGCACGGCATCGCTATCGATCGAATCCTGTGTCTGCCCGAAGGGAGCGTTCGGCTGGTCGACCGCGGCTTCGTACGCGCGATGATGTTAGCCGGTCAGGATGGAAAGCCGGCTCGAGGCAGAGCAGGCAAAACCACAAAGGCACGGAGGCACAAAGGTAGGAGAAGATCAAATAAGCTTTGAACGAGGACGCTGCCTCCTCGCCCTTCCGTCCCGCACCTTGTGTCTCCGTGCTCTGTGATGTGCCCTGTTCTGCGTAACTTGCCTGTTACGTAACGATTATGTTACGAAGATGGGCATGCACGTATTTTCCGCGCTCGCAGATCCCACCCGCGCAAAAATCGTCGAGGTACTCGCGCGACGCGATCTGACCGCCGGCGAAATCGCCGCGCGCTTTCCAGTCTCGCGTCCCGCGGTATCGCGTCACTTGCGCGTGTTGCGCAAGGCCCGTCTGGTGCGCAGCAGGGGAGAGGCGCAGCGGCGCGTGTATAGCCTCGATCCGCAAGGTCTCGATGAGGTGGACCGCTGGATTGCGCAATGCCGCGAGAAATGGAACGCCCGCCTCGATGCCCTCGGCCGCCATCTCGATGCGATGGGCGCGCGCGAGGCGCAAGTAGAACACCGACGCAAATGAACGGAGCCGGACTGACTGACATAAGGAGAACGCACATTGAAGGACATGACGCACGCGAAGAGTCCGATCAAAAAAGTGGAGTTGGGTCAGTTCGTCGATCGCCACACGATGCGCTTCGTGCGCGAGTATCCGCATCCGATCGAGCGGGTCTGGTCGGCGCTTACCGACCCGGCGCAGATGAAGATTTGGTGGATGCCGTGCTCACTGCTGGAAACGCACGCCGGTGGCCGCTATGTGCTGGAGTCGCCGCTCGGCAATGCGAAGTTCGAAGGACGCATCAAGGAATGCGAGCCGCCGCGGCTGATCGATTTCAGCGGCGTGACGCGCTTCGAACTGTCACCGCATGAAGGCGGATGCCGCCTGGTGCTCACGCTGAAGCGATGGCCCATGGGATGGAATCCGGTGTCGCTGGCCGGCTTTCATGCGTGGCTCGATCATCTGCGCCTTCATCTGGACGGCTTTGATTACGATCAGATCATGGAACTCGCGCGCGTATGGCAGTCGGTTTACGCCGGATACGCGTACCTCATTCAGTTAAACCTCGCGGACGGCGCGAAGGTGATTCATCGCGTGCATTTCGCCGAGGGCGACAGCAACTTGCGCGATTCGATGAAGCCGGTGCTGGATGAAGTGGTGCGGCTGCTCGGACAAAATCCCTCGCTCAATTTGCAGATCGACGGATTTTGCGATGACCCATGCTCGTATGAAGACAGCTTCAGGCTGGCCGATGCGCGCGTGAAGAGCGTGGCCGATTATCTATGCGCCGCCGGAATCGCGCGCAGCCGCTTCTTCCAAGGCGCGTCGGGCAACACCCATATGATAGTGCCGAGCGACGCCGAGGAAGGGCGCGCATTCAATCGCCGCGTCGAGCTGCGGCCGACCTGGTGAGGAGTACGCCGATGAACGATCTTGCTCTTGGTGAATTCGTCGATCGCGACACCTTCCGAATCGTGCGCGACTATCCGCATCCCGTCGAGCGCGTATGGGCCGCGCTGACCAACAGCGATCATTTAACGGTATGGCTCTGGCGCTGCACGCAACTGGAGCCGTCACTGGGAGGCGAGTTCGTGTTCGACTTCGGATGGGGAAAGCTATGGCGTGGGCGGATCGCTAAATTTGAGCCGCCCCGGTTGGTCGATTTTGCCGGCTTCCTGCGCTTCGAGCTGTCGGAGCGTCCGGACGGAAGCCGCCTGGTGATGACGCAAAAACGCGGACCCGCCGGATGGAGTCCGATGGCGCTCGCTGGATTCCACGGATGGCTCGGGCGGCTCGCCCGGCTGCTCGCGGGCGTGCCTAACGATGTCGCCGATCGATGGGCCAATACCCAATTTCCGTGGGAGGCACTGTTTCTCGCCTACGAGCATTTGATGCGCGATGCGCTCGCCGGGGGCGCGACGCCGATCTACCGGCTGCACTTCCAACCGAACTCGCTCACGCTCTCGGACGAAGCGAGGACTCATCTCGATGATGTGGCGCGACTGCTGGTCCAGGAGCCGGCGCTGGGAATCGCCATCGACGGCTTCGGTGACGATCCGTGCACCCAAGCCGAGAGCGAAGCATTGTCGCGTGATCGCGTTGACTCGGCGCGGCGCTACCTGGAGGGCGCGGGCATCGCATCCGATCGCATCATGGTCGGATTCACGCTCGGCAACTATCATTTCATCGTGCCGCGCGATACCGAAGCGGGGCGCGCGTTCAATCGCCGGGTCGAGCTGCGCCCGACTTTTTAAGCGCCGGCATCTCTTGACATCGGCTACGAAACGTACTTAACCTGATGGTTAGTTAACCGAACGGTTGAATACGCGGCCTTCCGGCAATTTCCCTTGCCGCGGCCCCGGCGCTATGTGAGGTGAATATGGAAACCGCGACACGCATCTCGCCGCACAGCGGCGACATCATCCTGATGGTCGGAACTGTCAAGGGCGCGTTCATCTTTCATAGCGATCGGCGGCGCGCCGATTTCCAAATCGCGGGTCCGTACTTCAAAGGGATGGAGGTTTTCTCGACCGCGTACCTGCCGGACAAAAAATCGCCGCGCATGCTCGTCGGCAACAAGAGTCAGCATTGGGGCTCGACGGTGAGCTGGTCCGATGACTTCGGCGCGAGCTGGCACGAGCCAGCCGAGGGCAACGTTAAGTTTCCCGCCGCCAGCGGGCTGTCGCTCAATGCGATTTGGGCGCTCGAGCCCGCACCGCTGGTCGGTCCCGACGTGGTTTTCGCGGGCGCCGATCCAGCGGCGCTCTATCGCTCCGATGATCGCGGCGAGACATTTCGTCCCAACGACGCGCTGCTCAATCACGCGGAGCGTCCATACTGGATGCCCGGATTCGGCGGGCTCTGTCTGCATACGGTGATGCCGCATCCGCGCGATCCGAAGCGCATCATGGTCGGCATTTCGTCGGCGGGAATTTATCGCAGTGACGATGGCGGCGAGTCGTGGACGCGGCGCAACCACGGCATCCGCATGGACAACGATGGGCCGCCGAATGCGCCGCACTTCCGGCCGCAGTGCGCGCACAAGATGCGTTACGATGCGAAAAATCCCTCGCGCATCTACCTCCAGAATCATCCCGGCTATTATCGCAGCGATGACGGCGGCGATTCGTGGGTCGACATTCGCAACGGGCTGCCGTCGGAATTCGGCTTCCCGATGGTGGCGCATCCGAGCCGCGCCGACACCGCATTCGTGATTCCGCTCACCTCGGATAACTTCCGCGCGCCGATCGAAGGTGCCGCTAAGGTTTGGCGCACGCGGGACGCCGGCGAAACGTGGACGCCGCTCGGCAAAGGCCTCCCGCAACATGACGCCTACTTTTCGGTGCTACGCGACGCCTTCATCGCGGACCCGTTGGATCCGGCCGGGCTTTATTTCGGCACGCGCGGCGGCACTCTCTTCGCCTCCTCGGATGAGGGCGAAAGCTGGCGCTCGATCGCCGATTGGCTGCCCGCCGTCCTATGCGTTAAGGCGGCGGTGGTCGCCTGAACGTAGGGAATTGTGCCGATGCGTTTTCATCTTCCATCCGCGCTGCGCAAATGGGCGGGCGATCGCGAAGTCATCGAGATGTCGCTGCCGCTCGACCTGCGCATGACGATCGTTGAGGCATTCGAGATGCTCGGCCGCGACTATCCCGGCATCCGGCAGCGCGTGCTTGACGATCAGGGCAACATCCGCCGCCACGTTAACGTGTTCGTGGACGGCGAGAACGTGCGCTTCACGAATGGCAACGCCACGCAAGTCACGCATGCGTCCGAGGTCAGGATTTATCCCGCGATGAGCGGAGGATGATCTAACCCCCAGCCCCTTCCCCTAAACGGGAAGGGGAACCAGAAGGTGGAACAAATGAAGCTGTATGAATTCGCTCCTACGCGTTCCATTCGCGTGCGCTGGACGCTGCAGGAACTCGGCGTTCCGTTCGAAGCTGTCACCGTCAACATGATGGCGGGAGAACATAAGGCTCCGGCGTTCCTCAGAATCAATCCTGCCGGAAAGCTGCCCGCGCTCATCGACGGCGATTTGATGCTGACCGAGTCGGTCGCGATCTGCCTCTATCTCGCGGAGAAGTATCCGGACAAAGGTCTGATGCCGCGTGAGCTGGGCCAGCGCGCCGAGCTCTACCGATGGCTGATGTTTGCGGCGACCGAGCTGGAGCAGCCGCTATGGCGCATCGCGCGCAACCTGAATGTGTATCCGGAAGACAAACGCGTGCCCGCCGATATCGCCAACGCGCGCGATGACTTCGCAGCGATGGCGGCGGTGCTCGACGAGCATCTGAAATCGCGGCAATTCCTGGTTGGAAATTCTGTGAGCGTCGCCGACTTGATCATGGCTTACACGCTGGATTGGGCGAACGAGATGCAAATGATCGACGGCTTCCCGAATCTGAAGGCTTATACGGCGAGGATGTACGCGCGACCGCGCGCCGCGCCGCGCATCGCGGCCGCGCTCGCGAGCGTCGGCCTGAGTCCTGCGCCGAATTAGTCTCTGATTCCGCGTAGGGGGCCGTTCGCGAACGGCCCGCAGCGGACGCGCGATTGCGGAAGGCTTTCACGATTGCCCATTCGCTGCGGGTCGTTCGCGAACGACCCCTACCAGGAAAGGATCGCGCCGAACTCCGATTTGACAATCTCCACCGTTCTTATTACTCGCCTCATGATGAGGTGATGCCTATGAAGTTCGGCTTGCTCTATGAAATGGAAACCCCGCGGCCGTGGCACGCGCTCAGCGAATACAACACCTACTGGGAGGCGCTCGCGCAGATCGAACTCGCCGATCGCATCGGCATCGATTACGTGTGGGAAGTCGAGCATCACTTCCTCGAGGAATATTCGCATAGCCCCGCGCCCGAGGTTTTCTACGGCGCGGTCACGCAGCGCACCAAGAACATTCGTATCGCGCATGGCGTGCGGCTGCTGCCCTTTAAGTTCAACAATCCGATCAAGGTGGCGGAGCAGGCCGCCGTGCTCGACATCATGAGCAACGGACGGGTCGACCTCGGCACCGGACGTTCGACCACCGCGCAGGAGCTCGACGGCTTCAGCGTCGATTACGATCGCACTCGC
>DATGKG010000285.1:0-4383 GCA_035294805.1 Binataceae bacterium (SeqCode)
ATCGACATCATGATCGCAGTGCCGCCGTAAGACAAAAACGGCAGCGGCAGTCCCTTGGTCGGAATCAGTCCGATCACCACCGCCATGTTGATGAGCGCCTGAAACGAAAGGCTCGCGGTGAGGCCGACAGCGAGCAGGCTCGCGAAGGGATCGGGCTCATCGTGCGCGATCTTCATACCGCGAAAAAGTATCACGCAAAAAAGCGCGACCACGATCACTCCGCCGACGATGCCGAACTCCTCTCCCACCACGGCAAAAATGAAATCCGTGTGCGCTTGCGGCAGGTAGTACATCTTCTGACGGCCTTCGCCGAGCCCCACGCCCCATCCGCCGCCGGCGCCGAGCGCGATGAACGACTGGATGAGCTGGAAGCCCGCGCCCTGCGCGGTTTCCCACGGATGGAGAAACGCGGTGACGCGCCGCATCCGATACGCTTTCGCCATTGTCTGAAGAACGAGGACGCACATCGCTGCGCCGCCCGCCATGCTCAGATGCTTCATCTGCGCGCCGGCCGCATACAGCATCGCAAATAGCACCAGCGCGATCATGACAGTATTGCCGAGGTCGGGCTGGCGCAGCAGTATCACCGCGATCGGCGCGATGATGAGAAACGCGGGCAGCGGCCCCTGATCGAAAAGTCGCATGCGGTCACAGCGCTTGCTTAGAAAGTCGGCGAGGAAAAATACTACTGCGAGTTTTACGAACTCGACCGGCTCGCAGACGTAGGGGCCGAGGCGCAACCAGCGGCGCGCGCCGCCGCGCACGATTCCCAATCCGGGAACGTAGAGCAGGACGAGCATCGCGATCGAAATGATGAAGATCGGGAAGACCAGACGCCGCAGTCCGCGCAGCGAGAATTGCGACAAAGCGATCAGCATCGCGAGACCGACGCCAAGATGGAGCAGATGCAGCTTGAAGAAATGAAACGCGTCGCCGGTCTTTTCCTGGCTCATGAAGTAGGTGGTGTTGAGCACCATCAGGCAGCCCAACATCAGCAGCGCCATCGCAGGCAGCCACAGCCACGGGTCGGGACGGCGCGGGCTTACCGCCTCAAAGCGCCCGAACCAGCTCTTTAAATAAGTTACCGCGCTCCGCATAGTCCCTGAACTGGTCGAAACTGGAGCACGCGGGCGAAAGCAACACCGTATCTCCAGTGACCGCCACCTCGGCCGCGCGCTTCACCGCGCCGGCCATTTTCTCCACCACCTCGATGCGGGTTGAACCGTCGAGCGCGGCGCGCATCTTGTCGCGCGCAGCGCCGATGAAAATCGCGAGTTTGACTTTTTCCTCGAGCGGCTTGCGCAGCGGCGCGTAGTCGCCGCCCTTGTCGACCCCTCCCGCGATGAGGATTACGGGCGCGGGAACGGCGGCGAGCGCCTCGATCACCGCGCCGACATTGGTCCCCTTCGAATCGTCGACGAATTTGATGCCATGCGCCTCGTGCACCATTTCGATGCGATGGCTCAAGGGTTTGAACGATGCGAGGCCTTGCTCGATCATCCGCGGCTCGATATCCATCGCGAGCGCGGCGGCCGCCGACGCCATCGCGTTGGCGAGGTTGTGACGGCCGGCAATTTTCAATTGCGAGAGATCGAGGCGTCCGCGACGCCCGTTGATGTCGAAGAAGAGCACGTTTGTATCGGGCCACATTGCATCACCACCCGCGGGGGCGGTGCCGAGCCCGAAGCTGATGACACGCGAACGCATCGCGAGGTGCAGCTTCCATACGTTGGGATCGTCGCGATTGAGAATCGCGAAGTCGCCGGCACCCTGATTCTCGAACAGGCGCGCCTTCGCGCGTCCGTAATCTTCGAGATCGCGATAGCGCTCGAAATGATCGTCGCTGAGGTTGAGATGAATTCCGACGTGCGCGCGAAACTTATCGATCCACTCCAACTGAAAACTGGAAATCTCGATGACCAGCGCGTCGACGTCGTTGTCTGCGGCCTCGATGAGCGGGGTGCCGAGGTTGCCGCCGACGAATACCCGCTTGCCCGCGGCCTTCATGATGTCGCCCACCATAGTGGTGACGGTGCTCTTGCCGTTGGTGCCGGTGATGCCGACGATCGGCGCCTTCATGAAATGACTGGCCAACTCGAGTTCGCCGATCACCTGAATGTCGCGCGCGACCGCCTCGCGCAGCAGGATCGAATCGCGCGGGATGCCGGGGCTGGTGACCACCAGGTCGACGCCTTTGAGCCACGCCGCGCTCTCGAAGCCGAGGTGAACCTCGCCGGCAGGGAGGTCGCTCAACTCGAGGTCGGTTTTCTTGTCCGTCAGTAGCAGCGAGACGCCCCGCGCACTGAGGAACCGCGCGGCCGCGCGCCCGCTCACCCCCAACCCCACCACCATCACCCGCTTGCCCTTGAGTTCCATCATCTTAGTTTCAGCGTGCTGAGCGCGAGCAAGGCGCACACGATCGAGATGATCCAGAACCGAATGACGACCTGCGTCTCGGGCCATCCCTTGAGTTCGAAATGATGGTGCAACGGCGCCATCAGAAAAACTCGTTTGTGCGTCATCTTGAAGTAATAAACCTGGATTATGACGGAGAGTGTTTCGACCAGAAAGACACCCCCCGCGATCATCAGGACGAGCTCCTGCTTTGCCAGCACCGCTACCGCGCCGATGGAGCCGCCGAGCGAGAGCGCGCCGACATCGCCCATCATCATCGAGGCGGGATAGGCATTGAACCATAGAAAGCCGAGCGATGCGGCGACCAGTGCGGCGCAGAAAATCGCGACCTCGCCGATACCGAGGATGTGCGGCACCGCGAGATAGGTCGCGAACTTCAGGTTGCCCGCGACGTAGGTGAAGACCCAATAAGTCAGCGCCACCGTCATCACCGGACCGATTGCGAGGCCGTCGAGACCATCGGTCAGGTTCACCGCATGAGACGATGCGACGATCACGAAGACGGCGAACGGAATGTATCCCCACCAATGCAGGTCGGGATGCAGATTCTTGGCGAAGGGGATCGTCAGATGAGTATCGAAGTGACCCGGCACGAAGAGGAGCCACGCGGCGATTGCCGCGAAGAAAAACGACCATCCGAGCTTTTTGCGGCCGCTGATTCCCTGCCCACGTCCGCGGCGCAGCTTCCACATGTCATCGGTCAGGCCAATCGCGCCGAAGGTGATCGCGACGAAGAGCACGATCCAGATATAGGGATCGCGCACATCGGCCAGCGCGATCGTCGCGATGACGGTGGAGGTGAGAATCAGCAGCCCGCCCATCGTCGGGGTGCCGGCTTTCTTTTGATGCGTCTGCGGAACTTCGTCGCGAATGGTTTGACCTACGTGCGCGGCGCGGAAGCGCTCGATCAGAATCGGCCCCAACGCCAGCGAGAGCGCGAGCGCCGCCAGCCCCGCCATCACGGAGCGAAAGGTCTGATAACGAAGGACGCCGAAGCCGACATAATGAGTGTGCAGCGGATAGAGCAGCAGATAGAGCATCAATTAAAACCGCATCGCGGCGGAAATGAGAGTAGCAGAGGGAAGGCCAACTCCTAATCCCTCTGCCAAAACGGATTGGATTTATGGGATTCAGGCCGCCGCGCGATGCCCCAAGACCTCGCGCAGAAACTGCCCCGTATGCGAGTTCGCGATCTGGGCGATTTGCTCCGGCGTTCCCTTCGCCACCACGTTGCCGCCGCGATCGCCGCCTTCGGGCCCGAGATCGATGATGTAGTCGGCGGTTTTAATCACCTCAAGATTGTGCTCGATGATGATGATCGTGTTGCCGGTGTCCGCGAGGCGTCCGAGCACCGCGAGCAGTTTCTTGATGTCGTCGAAGTGCAGGCCGGTCGTCGGCTCATCGAGGATGTAGAGCGTGCGGCCGGTCGCACGGCGCGCGAGTTCCTTCGCCAGCTTGATGCGCTGCGCTTCGCCGCCCGACAGCGTGGTCGCCGACTGCCCGAGGTGAATGTAATCGAGGCCCACGTCGCGGAGGGTTTCGAGCTTCTGACGAATCGGCGGCACTGAGCCCATAAACTCGATCGCATCAAGCACCGTCATGTTGAGCACTTCGGAAATGCTCTTGCCCTTGTATTGAATCTCGAGCGTGTCGCGGTTGTAGCGCTTGCCGCCGCACACCTCGCAGGTCACGTAAACGTCGGGCAGGAAGTGCATCTCGATTCGAATGATGCCATCGCCCTCGCATGCCTCGCATCGTCCGCCTTTCACATTGAATGAAAATCGCCCCGGCCCGTAGCCGCGCATCCGCGCTTCGGGCAGTTGCGCAAACAGCTCCCGGATATGGGTGAACAATCCAGTATAGGTCGCGGGATTGGAGCGCGGCGTGCGTCCGATCGGACTCTGATCCACATGGATCACTTTGTCGAGGTTTTCTACACCTTCGATAGTCTTGAACGCGCCGGCGCGC
>DATGKG010000286.1:0-2208 GCA_035294805.1 Binataceae bacterium (SeqCode)
CGTCGGGAGTGGGCACCTCCGCTCCCGAAGCTGTCACGGCTATCTCGATCGCCAGCGCAGCGATAACCAACAGCCTCGTGATGAATCGAAAAGATGCGATCACTACGGCCTTGCGCGTCCCGGAATCGGACGCCCGAGAAACCTCATGACTTCCTGTATATCACTCCAGACCAGCCGTTTGTCGCTCGGATTTCGCAGCAGATAGGCGGGATGGAAGGTCGGCATCATCTTGATGCCGCGCACTTCATGCCAGTTGCCCCGGAGCTTACTGATGGGAGTCTTCACCTTCAGCACCGACTGGACTGCGAACGTTCCGAGGCCCACGATGACGCGCGGCTTGACGATCTCGATTTGCCGAAGCAGAAACGGCTCGCACGACTCGACCTCGTCGGTCTCGGGATTGCGATTGCCGGGCGGACGGCATTTGACGACGTTGCAGATGTAGACCTCGGCGCGCTGCATCCCCATCCCGCGTTCGATGATGTCGGTGAGCAGCTGGCCCGCACGTCCAACAAACGGCTCGCCCTTCGCGTCTTCGTCGGCGCCGGGACCTTCGCCGACGAACATCAGCTCGGCGGTCGGATCGCCGACGCCGAACACGAGATTGGTGCGGCCGCCATGCAGCTTGCATCGCGTGCAGTTGCCGATGAACGTTTGCAGCGCCGGAAGATCATCGGTCTTCTCGAGGCCAGGATATTTCGAGAACAACGCAACGCTCGCGACCGCCTGCGCCGGTGGCGCCGCTACTGATGACGTTGGTTTGTCGATGACGATCGGTCGCTGCGTCGTCGGCAGACCATCCATCCCCTCCTCGCGAATCTGCACGATGTAGTCGCGGACCGAATCCAGCAGCAGCTTGTCAGTTGGCATCGCGCGGAATTATAGGACAGCGGTTCAGGCAGACCTAACCCCCGACCCCTTCCCCTAAACGGGAAGAGGAGTCAGAAGAAGAGCAGAGCGACTCAAAGAATTGTTAAACCGCGCGAAGAGAGCGCGATTTAGACTTGCGCGAGCGGAGCGCGACGATGCGATCGAGGATGCGGTCGGCGACTTCGTCCTTGGTCAGCTTCGGATGATTCTCGACCGAGCCGTCGGCGGCATAGAGCGTCACAATGTTGGTGTCGACCGCGAAGCCCGCACCCTCCTGTGTGACGTCATTTGCTACAATTAGGTCAAGGTGCTTGCGTTTGAGTTTGTCGCGCGCGTTGACCTCGAGGTCCTGGGTCTCCGCCGCGAAGCCGATCAGAAGCCGATTGCCCTTCTTCGCCGCGATGCGTGGCATCTCATCGGCGATCGATTCCATCTCGAGCGTCAATCCTTTCGGATTCTTCTTGACCTTGTGCTGGGCCGGATGCGCCGGACGGAAATCGGCAATCGCGGCCGCCATCACCAGCGTCGTCGACCATGGGAAATTGCGCGAGGTCTCCGTGAGCAGCTCGCGCGCGCTGACCGCATCGATGCGCTCGACGCCATATGGTGTGGCAATCGAAGACGGTCCTGCGACCAGCCGCGCCTGCGCACCGCGACGCCATGCCGCACGCGCGATCGCGAAACCCATCTTCCCCGACGATCGATTCGACACAAAGCGCACCGGATCGATCGCTTCCTGCGTCGGTCCCGCAGTGACGAGGATTCGCTCCGCCGCGAGATCGTGCGGCGAGAGCATTCGTTCCAGTTCCTCGACGATGAACGCGGGATCGGGCAGGCGGCCCTTGCCCTCGTAGCCGCACGCGAGTTCGCCCGCGGTCGGATCGATGATGGTGACGCCGCGCGATTTCAGCTTCGCGAGGTTCTCGGCGACCGTCGGATGCGCATACATGTGCACGTTCATCGCGGGTGCGAACGCGACCGGCGCCTGGGTCGCAAGCAGCACCGTCGTCACGATGTCATCTGCGATTCCGGTCGCCGCCTTTGCAATGATGTCGGCGGTCGCGGGCGCGATTACGATCGCATCGGCGCTGTCGGCGAGCCGGATGTGGCCAATTTCGGATTCCTGGGTGAGGTTGAAGGTGTCGGTCGCGACCGGAGTTTGCGCGAGCGTCTGCAGTGTGAGCGGAGTGATAAATTCGGTCGCGTTGCGCGTCATCATGACGCGGACGTTGGCGCCTCGCGTGACGAGCGCACGGATGATCTCGGCGCTTTTGTACGCCGCGATGCCTCCGCTGACACCGAGGACGATGGTTTTATCTCTTAGCCGCGACATCGTTG
>DATGKG010000287.1:0-2483 GCA_035294805.1 Binataceae bacterium (SeqCode)
GCAATCGATGGCGTCGGGATTCACTTCATCCACGTGCGCTCGCCGCATCCGAACGCGATGCCGCTGGTGATGACGCATGGATGGCCCGGCTCGATCGTCGAATTTCAGAAGGTCATTGAACCGCTGACCAATCCGACCGCGCACGGCGGCGATGCCGCCGATGCATTCCACCTCGTATGCCCTACCCTGCCCGGCTATGGCTATTCCGATAAGCCGTCGCGCAATGGATGGAACGTGCAGCGAATCGCGAAGGCGTGGTCGGAGCTCATGCCGCGCCTCGGCTATAAGCGCTACGCGGCTCAAGGCGGCGATTGGGGCGCTGCGGTGACGACCTGCATCGGAATTCAGGATACCGCGAACTGCATCGGCATCCACGTGAACATGCCGCTGGTGCGTCCCGATCCAATGACGGATCTCACCGAGCAGGAAAAATCCGCGCTCGCGGGCATGCAGTATTACAATGATTGGGATTCCGGCTACTCGAAGGAGCAGAGCACGCGTCCACAAACGGTCGGCTACGGACTCACCGATTCGCCGGTCGGACAGATGTGCTGGATCCTCGAAAAGTTCTGGGCCTGGACCGATTGCGATGGGCATCCGGAGAAAGTGCTCACGCGCGACGAGCTGCTCGACAACGTGATGATGTACTGGCTGCCGGCCGCGGCCGCATCGTCGGGGCGACTGTATTGGGAAAGTTTTCGCACGATGCCGCCGGACCCGGTCACGATCCCGTCGGGCTGTTCGGTCTTCCCCAGGGAAATCTTCCGCACCTCCAAACGATGGGCGGAGAAGCGCTACACGAAACTGGTCTACTTCAACGAACTCAGCAAGGGCGGCCATTTCGCGGCGTTCGAGCAGCCCGAAACTTTCGTGCGCGAGGTCCGCAGCTGCTTCAAGCTGATGCGATGAGGCTTCGCAAACCGAGAGGGAGAGCGATGACCTCCCGCCTGGGAGGGACTACAGAAGGCCGTGAGAATGATTTCTCACAGCCCGCTGGCATCTGGCTTCAGGCGCCGAATCGCTCGGCGGCGCGAGCGCGGGCCTTGGCGGCTTCATCCTCGCGGTTCTTCGGTGGCGCGGTGGTCTCGAGCGCGCGCAGCAAACGCGCCGATATGACCGCGATCTCATCGACGGCGGTGTGAAAGGGGTCCTCGTTCGCCTTCGAGGGTTTGTTGAAACCGCTGATTTTGCGCACGAACTGGAGCGATGCGGCGCGAATCTCCTCGGCATTGACCGGCGGCTCAAAGTTGAACAGCGTCCTGATATTTCTGCACATCGCGGCGACCTCGGACAGGCTCAATTTTTAGGACAGATATGATTTAATTAGCAGTGTCGAAAGCCATTCTTCCAACCTGCGAGGTACTTCATGAACCGAACCACATGGCCGATCGCGGCGCGCGCTCTCATCATCGCCGCGATCGCACTTGCACTCACCGGATGCCATAAACAATCGGCCGACGATTTCATTTCCGCGGGCGACACCGCCGCGAAGGCGCAGAAGTTCGACGAGGCCGAAGGCGACTACAAACAGGCTATCGACGTCGCGCCCAACGATCCGCGGCCGCACTTCTCGCTCGGCAATCTATACCTTTCGGAGCATAAGGAGGCTGCGGCGCAGGCCGAGTTCATGCGCGTGCTCGAACTAGATCCGAAGAACGCCGCCGCGCATAAGGCGCTCGGCGATCTATACAGTCAGCAGGCGCAGTATCCGATGGCGGAGTCGCAGTATCGCGCGGCGCTCGCGATCGATCCGAGCAACGCGGGCTATCATACCGACCTCGGCACCGTGCTGGCGAAGGAAGGCCGCATCGCCGATGCGCAAACCGAACTACGCACCGCGATTGGCTTCGATCCGAAAAATGCCGCGGCGCATTATCAGCTCGGGAATCTCCTCGCGACGGCGCCGGGCCACGAAGCCGAAGCGAAGGCGGAATTCGATCAGGCACATCAGCTTGATCCCTCGCTGGTGGTGCCGCAGCCCGCGGCTCCTCCAACCATGACCGCGACCGAAGCGCCCTCCGGAGCGGCGGCCGGTACCGCCAACGTGAAGGCAATAAACCCTCCGAAGCTATTCCTTTTGACGCACGATTCGCCGGTGTACTCGAATCCGGATTCGACCAGCGCCACAGTTGGGAAGGTGCGACATAGGAAGTATGTCCGCGTGATCGGACTGGCCGGCAAGGAGTGGCTGCAAATCAGGCTGAAAGACGGAACGGTAGGATTCATTCCAACCTCGGCGGCCGAATAATTTCGGCCGCGTCACCATTTGAAATCGGAGAAGAAAGTCATGCCGGAAATTGCGACTCAGGAAATTAGCTATCCGGGTAAAGCGGGAAATCTGAAAGCATACGTGGCGCATCCGAAAAGCGGCGGTACGCGTCCAGCTGTGATCGTCGTGCAGGAGTGGTGGGGCCTCAACGAGAATATCAAGGACATCGCGCGGCGCTTCGCCAACGAAGGTTACTTCGCCATCGCGCCCGATT
>DATGKG010000288.1:0-2246 GCA_035294805.1 Binataceae bacterium (SeqCode)
TATGTGATCACGATGGCGGAGAAGGCGGGTTTCATCCTCGCCGGCAAATCCGACATCAACGCGAATCCAAGAGATACCAAGGACTACGCGAAGGGCGTGTGGACGCTGCCGCCGACGCTGCGCCTGGGCGACACCGACAAGGCGAAGTATCTCGCGATCGGCGAGAGCGATCGCATGACGCTGAAATTTCTCAAGCCGAAACAGAGTGCCGGACGTTAAAGGGAGTGACGCTATGAAAGACCTGCTGCCGCGCGCGGAAAAAATTGGCGCATTGCTCAAACAGCGCAAGGAAACCATCACCATCGCGGAATCTTCCTCAGGCGGGCTGATCGCGGCGTCGCTGCTCAGCGTGGCAGGCGCGTCGGCATACTTCCTCGGCGGCATCGTCACCTACACGCGCAAGTCGATGCAGGAGCTGGTCGGCCTTACCGAAGATTCCTTCAAAGGAATGCGCGGGCTGACCGAACCGACCGCGCTGATCCTCGCGCGAGGCGCGCGCGATCGCTTGGGCGCGACCTGGGGCATTTCGGAAATCGGCGCGGCCGGACCGACCGGGAGCCGCTATGGCGATCCAGCTGGCACGACTGCTATTGCAGTAGTAGGTCCGAATGGCGAACGTGCGGCGAAAATCCAGACCGGAAGTTCCGATCGCGTGGCGAACATGCGCGCGTTCGCCGATGCCGCGTTGCGCCTGTTCGAGGAAAGTCTGAAGTAGCTAGCGGTGATTCGGATGAATCGGGTGCGTCGGCGAGAGGCCTAACGCCGCGCGCAGCTTGGGTTTCAGCATTTGCACCAGCGTTGCTTCCCAGCATACGTAGTTGTCGGGAATGTCGAGTACGACGACCTTGCGCGCGTGCGTCTCGCCGAAGCGCTCGACGATGAAACGCCGATGCGCGTCTTCCATCGCGCAAATCACATCGGCCTCTTCGACCAGCTCGCGAGTGACCGGATTTTTCGACCACGATTCGGTGCCGGCCGACGTGACCCACATCGGCGCGCACATTTCCGCAATCAGCATCGCCGCGGTCGGGCTGCGATCCTTGTTGCCGGTGCAGACCATCAGGACCTTCTTCATATGGATCAAGCATCCTAGCAGAAGCATCGAAGTTTTGGGCAAAGCGCCGCGCTTTCTCCGCAGCGCCCGGATGGACTATTGATTGGCGAGGAGATCCGTCCATGCCATACGCGCAATCAAATGGAGTAAAACTCTACTTCGAGGAGACCGGCGTCGGCCATCCGATCATTTTCGTGCATGAATTCGGCAGCGACCATCGCGAATGGGAAACCCAGGTCAGATGGTTCTCGCGCAACTATCGATGCATCACGTACAACGCGCGCGGCTATCCGCCCTCCGATGTTCCCGAAGACGACGCCTCGTACGGCCAGGATCACGCGACCGACGATGTCGCGGCGGTTCTGAAGCATCTGAACATCGCGCAAGCGCACGTCGTCGGCCTGAGCATGGGCGCATTCGCGACCCTGCATTTCGGGCTGCGCTATCCTCACATGGCGACCGCGCTGGTAGTCGCGGGATGCGGCTCCGGCGCACCGAAAGCGGAGCGCGAAACCTTCCGCAAGCAATGCGAGGCGAGCGCGGCGCGGTTTCTGAAAGATGGTTCCGCATCGATGGCGCGCGCTCTCGGCATCGGTCCGACGCGGGTGCAGCTTCAGAACAAGGATCCGCGCGGATGGGAGGACTTTGTGCAGCATCTGAGCGAGCATTCGTCCAAGGGCTCCGCGATGACGCTGCGCAACTATCAGGCGCTGCGGCCGTCGCTCTACGATTTGGAGGATAAATTGTCCAAATTGACGGTGCCGCTGCTGCTGGTCTGTGGCGATGAGGACGACCCGTGCCTCGACGCCAACATTTTCCTCAAGCGCACGATTCCGAGCGCGGGCCTATGGATGGTGCCGCGCACCGGTCATGCGGTGAACCTCGAGGAGCCCGACGCATTCAACCGTAACGTGCAGGAATTTTTTGGAATCGTCGAGCGTGGGAAGTGGACGTCGCGCGATCCGCGCACCGTCGCGGGCGGCGGATTGATCGGATCCCGCACGCGCGCTTAGTTCGCCCAGCGTTTGCGAATTTGCTTTCTGGGTAGGGTCGGTCGCGATTCGCGGAGGCCTTTACGCAACCGCGATGTCGGTGCGGGCGGTTCTCGAAGGGGATTATATACTTTACAAACCCACGCTGAAAATGTACCCTGATATGCATGAACCTAGCCGAAAGAGCGATGCACGATGAA
>DATGKG010000289.1:0-11193 GCA_035294805.1 Binataceae bacterium (SeqCode)
GCACCTCGATGTCGGCTCGTCACATCCTGGGGGTGGAGTAGCTCCCAAGGGTTCGGCTGTTCGCCGATTAAAGTGGCACGCGAGCTGGGTTCAGAACGTCGTGAGACAGTTCGGTCCCTATCCGCCGTGGGCGCAGGATACTTGAGAGGCGTTGTCCTTAGTACGAGAGGACCGGGACGAACTGACCTCTGGTGTACCGGTTGTGGCGCCAGCCGCATCGCCGGGTAGCCAAGTCGGGACGGGATAACCGCTGAAAGCATATAAGCGGGAAGCCCACCTCAAGATTAGGTATCCCGATCGTAAGATCCTAAAGGCCCCTTATAGACAATGAGGTTGATAGGTCGGAGGTGGAAGCACTGTAAGGTGTGGAGCTGACCGATACTAATAGGCCGTGCGGCTTGACCACTAATTTACCTCGCGCGCTAAGCAACGGAGTTATCGCTAACTCCGGCGCGAGTGCAAGGTCCCGATTCGCATAGGTCGCTCGAGCTTGCTCAGATGAAATACCCTACGTCAGTTGTCGAACATTTTAGATCCCGTGCGGCGATGCCGACGGGACAAGGTTTCCGGTCGCCATAGCGAAGGTGAAACACCCGTTCCCATTTCGAACACGGCAGTTAAGCCCTTCAGCGCCGATGGTACTGTGACCGACGGCGTCACGGGAGAGTAGGACGCGGCCGGGGAATCTCGCGAGGGCGGAGCATCATGAGTGCTCCGCCCTTTTCGTTTTACGAAAATCAATCTTCTTGCTTATTCTTGTCCGCTATTCCTATTGCGACGTATCTATCTGGGTGGTGTCGAGAAGGTAGGCGATGTTGATACCGAGATCTTGTACTCCAGGAGCAATCCGTGCCCCAACCCAGCGGACCCGAGATTACAAGGTCGGTAATACTTACCGCCGACCATCGTTATTCCCAAAAGAGGGGCTCTATTAGCTCGCCCAGGTAAAAATATCAGGTCCAGGAACGATCCCGTCAGTTCCATTTAGGCTTCCACTTGCGCCGAAGACTTCGCCAGGATTGCTGCTGCTTCCATAATTTCCACAACGCAGCATTGCTTCCCGCGATAGCGCGCGCAACTTCAATTCGCGCGAGGTGTCAGGACCAGCGGCATCCCTTCGGATGGGCCGATCGCGATGCTGACGCGCGTGGGGCGCGGCACATAGCCGGCCACCGGCGCGATGTCGAAGCGACGCAGCACTTCGGCGAGCACGATTTTCATTTGATACGTCGCGAAAGCGGCGCCAAGGCATCGTCGCGGGCCGCCGCCGAACGGAAAGAACTTATAGGGATCGGGGCGCGCGTCGATGAAACGAATCGGGTCAAAGCGTTCGGGATCCGGCCACAGCTCGGCGCGCCGGTGCACCAAGTAAATGCTCGGCGCGATGACGACGCCCTTCGGCAGTTCGCGCCCGGCAATTTTCAGCGGTGCTTGGAGCTCGCGCCCGATGTTCGGCACCACCGGACACAGTCGCATCGTCTCGTTCACGATCGCGTCGAGGTAATGCATCGACGCAGGCTCGGCGTCTTCCGGAAGATGCGACAGCTCCTCGCGCGCCGTCTGCGCCGCATCCGGATGCTGCGCGAGCTGATGCATCGCCCACCCGAGCGATGCCGCCGTAGTCTCATGGCCTGCGAGCAGTAACGTCATCATCTCGTCGCGCAGGACGACATCGCTGAGCGGCTGGCCGCCTTCGTCGCAAGCCCTAAGCAGCATCGACAGGATGTCCTCGCGCTTGCGATCCGTCGATGCACGTCGTCGCGCGAACTCCGCGAACAGTTGCGCTTCCATCTCGCGATTGAGTCGGACCACACGTCCCCATGGGCTCCACGGGCCGAGATCGATTTGCATCGCTGGAAGCTGGAACAGGCTTCCGAAGCGGCCCGAGTATAGCGCGAAGAGCCTTGTGATGAGGTCGCGCAAATGTGCCGACTCGCCCGATTCGTCCAGTCCCAAGGCCGCGCGCATGATGACGTCGAAGGTGATCGATCGCATTGAGGGATATACCGCGAAGCGCTCGCCGATGGGCCACTTCGCGATCGCATCGCGCGTGATCGATCGCATGATCGGTCCGTACGTGCGCATCCGCTCGCCATTGAATGCCGGCAGCACGATGCGCCGATCGTGCAGATGCGCGTCGCCATCGAGGAACAGCACCGAGCGCTCGCCCATGAACGCGCCGAGCGGACGATTCGCCTTGCCCGCGTGCAGCACGTTGGTATCGGCGAGAAAAATCTCGCGAATCGCCGCGGGCTCGCTGGTGAAAACGAACGGCGATACTCCCGGAACGCGAACCGTGAACCAGTCGCCATAGCGGCGCGCGCAGCGGTCGAGGAAGCGGTACGGATTGCGCACGAAGCCGAACGTCGCGACGTAGTTCGGGCCGGGCGGCAACGCCGCCAATGTGTTCGCGTCCGAGGGCATCAGTGCCGAGTATCACGCCCGCGCGCGGCCGCGCTATGCCGATACCTTCAACAACGAATGCTCGATGGCGTGGGCGAGCGTCTCAATCGTACCCGGACGCGACACGAGCCGGCTGCCGAGCAGGTCCCAGAAGAGGCGATCCATCAGCGACGCGAACAGCGCGACGTCGACGTCACGGCGCGCGTTCGGCAGTGCGAGCATTTGCACAAACACGGAGTGCATCCGCGCTGTCGTCCATGCGCGGATTTTTTCCGTCGAGCGCGGCGAGCGCACGGTCGGAGAGCATCGCCTCGCGCCGCATCCGGCTGCCACGCTGGTGTCGAGGATCAGCGACGGCATCAGAAAGAAGATTGCGGCGGCGGGCCATTGCTCGCGCGCCACCTTGGCGTCCGTGCAGATGCGCCGTGCGACCAGCGCCATCAGCGGAAAGCTCACGATGAGCAGCATCGCGATTGCGGCCGGACTTTCCGGATTGAACACGTATTGGCCGATCAAACGGAGCATGATTGGCTCGAGTATGCCGACATCGCGACACCGACTGCATCAAAAGAGCATCGATTGCACGGTTCGGCGACTTCGGCCATCTCGATGCGGCCCGCGTCGCGTTTACGATGGGCCGCGATCTTACGCTGACGCCGCGCCAGAGCGGCGAGCCGCTCAACTATCTCATCTATCCGTAAGTCGAAGTGGACGGGAAGCCGCTGCCGAAGGAATCAATCAAGAATCATTTCGAGTATGCCGACCTCGCGGCATCGGCCGTATCAAAGGAATGAGCATCGATTGCACGGCTCGGCGTCCTGTCGGGTCGCGGTCCGCTCGCGCAGCTTGCGATAGGCCGGCGCATTGTAGACTTCGAGCACGTGCCGGCGAGTCACGTCGCCGATTGGATACTTCGCGGCGCCATCCATGCAGCAATGCGCGACGATGCCGGTCGCGGTGATCGACAGATCGAACCAGCGGACGCATCCGACGCGCGGCGCCGGCGCGGTTGCGGTGTCGACCTGACTGAGCCAGTTGCCGCGCAGAAAGACGCTCGCCTCGAAAAGCGGATAGGTGCTCTTCGCCCATTGCACGAACTCGAGATCTGCGACAGTGCCGTCGCCCACTCTTGATAGAATGACCCGCAAGGCGAGGTGCCCGGCGGCCCGTGCGTCATGGATCATCTGCAAACGCTCAATGGTGCGGCGATACGGCAACTGCATGGCCGCTTCGTACTCGGCCTCGCGATGATCGTTCATCGAGATCCACAGGTACGCGAGGTTGCGCACGCCACCGAGCCGCGTGAGCTGCTTCTCCGTCAGCGGCGATGCGTTGGTGGTGAGCCCCAGTGATGCGTTCGGCAGGCGCTCATTGATCTGCGCGAGGACGCTGAACAACCGCGTATCGAGAAACGGTTCATTGACCTTGAAGGGCGAGAGCTGGAAGGGCAGGGTGCGCGGGATGTCGCGCAGGTCCTCGATGATCTTGCTGATGAGCGCGTCGGGCATCCTGGCGCCGCGCCGCTCAAGCGTCGGATAGGGGCAGAAGTTGCAAGCCGCGTTGCACAGCGCGTTGGTCTCGAGGTGCACGTGCGCAGGGAAGTCGAGGTAAGGACTCTTGCGCATCGCAGCGACCTGGTTCTGGTACGCGGCCAGCGCGCATTGATCGATATTCATGGTCCGCGACAAGGCAACGATCGTGCCGCGACCCGATCCGCGATATACTGCCTTGCGCGGCGAGCACGCCTGCGAAACGATACGGAGTGTCACATTTTGTGACATCGAGGCGAGTGCGTCGACCGCGCGCAGGAGGCTTCGCCAAAACAAAAAGGGCGGCCTCGCCGGCCGCCCTCGTAGATCAATTTGTAGGATTTTCTAATGTTTGGTTTCGATACGGCGGCCGTAGGTCACTTCGCCCTTATCGACGCGCAAACTGAAACCGCATTCGGGGTTAGTGCAGACCCATGCCTTAAACAAAACGGAGGCGCCCTCCTGACCATAATCCGAAAGAGGGATCAGGTTGCCGTTATTGCACTTCTGGCACTTCGGCCAGTCCATCACCACGCCTCCTTTAGCCACGACCCCAAGCCGCGTCGTTACCAAGTGTGAACGTATCCGACGCCGAAAAGTAAATCAACGAGCCTCCGATAAAAGGCCGGCGCGTCGAATTTGATGCGTTTCCGGTTACTTGGGACGCGCCTTGAGGCGCGACAGCTTATGTTCGACGGTGCCGGTGTTGTGGCGCATCGCGGGAATTTCTGCGAGCAGCTTTGAGGTCGCGGCATCATCCTTTGAGTCGATTGCGTCGCGCAGTTCGCTGACCGACTTCGCGACCGCCGCCCATCGCGCGCCGCCATACTGCGGGAACCGCTTCCATGCCGAATGCTCGAACATCTTGCCGATGTCGAGCATCGAGCATCCGAAGTCGTCGCGGAACTGCGCCTCGGCATCTTTCGCCGAGTCCTTTTCGGACGCGCGCTGCTGCGAGGGAATCAGCATCTCCCACGCCTTGCTATCGTCGGGCGGCAGCTCGGCGAGCTTGCCGAAGGTGCGGGTCGAGGCGGCATTGAGATGAAAGATGCGGCTGACGTTGCGCCCCTCGTGATACACGAGCGCCATCAGCTCGACGAATTGAGGAAGCGCGGTCGAGGCGTCGTGAGACGATTCGCGAGATGATTCAGATGATGATGAAACCATAGACCGCTCATTGTGCGCCATGCGGGGATTGAAGAGAACAGTGGATCAGCGATACGCATCGCAGCGACGATCAGCTTAGCGACGCGCATCATGGGTTCGCCGGAGCTTCAACTCGCGCTCGACGGTGCGCCATGGAATCGGTCCGCCCGCCTTTTTGGTCTCCCGGTCGGCGGCCTTGGCGGCCGCGACGTCGTTCCAGTCTTCAAGTTCCTGAAACTTCTCCATGTCGCTGGCGGAAATAAGCGCGGCGACCGGCTTGCCATGTTTGGTGATGACGACGCGCTCGTGCTTCCAGGAGACACGAGCAACGAGGTCACCGAGGCGCGCGCGCAGATCGGCGATGGAGATGTCCTCGTCGCCGAGCCGTCGCGGAGGTTCTACCGGCAAAGACTTTTTGCGCTGCGTCGCGCCATTCTTGCGATGATTCCGCTTCATGTTACGAATGGTACATTATGTACAATTTGTACTCAACACCTCAACACTAAGGCCGCGCTGAAAGCCGGCGCAGCAAATTTGACCACAGTGACGCGGCGGTGTTACATCCAACTAGCGGCAGAGGTAACGATATGAGCATCGACACCGCATCCGAAGGCACGCACAAGAAATCGACGCTGATGAGCGGGCTGCGCATCGAAAACCTCCGGCTCCCGCGCGGCATCGAGGTCGAGCCGACCGGCGGCCCGTGCGGCACCATCCTTCGCGGCGTCGAACTCGCCGACGATCTCCCCGCCGAAGTCATCAGCCTCATCCTCACGCTCTTCAATCATTCGGGAGTGCTGGTGATCCCCGGGCAGCATCGGCTTACGCCGCAGCGACAGATGCAAGTCACCGAATGGTTCGGGCGGCCCTACAATCGCGAAGGCGCCGGCAAGTATGACGACATTCCCACGGTCGATGGCACTCGTGTGCAGAACGTTTCGGGAGGCAGTGAACTCGCACCACATAGCGACGTGCAGGACTACGAGATTCCGCCCGATGTGACGGTGCTGCACGGCGTCGAGGTGCCGCCGCCGGAGGCCGGTGGATGCACGCTGTTCGCCAACCTGTTCCAGGCGTACGACGAACTTGACGATGCGATGAAGCGCCGCGTCGAACGGATGCGATGGCGTCCGGCGAGCACGCTCGCGACCGCATACGGCGTCGGCATTCCGCAAGCGATCGAGTACGTGAAGCAGCATGGGATGGGAGTACTGGAATCCGACGTCAGCCATCCGGTAGTGCGGACGCATCCGGTGTCGGGGCGCAAAGCGCTGTGGGTATCGACCTTCACGGTGAAGATGGTCGGCATCGACGATCCGGACGAGAACAAGGCGATTGTGCACTTCCTGAAAAAGCACGTGACGCAGCCGCATCTGTGGTACACCCACAACTGGACGCCGCATGATGTCATCATGTGGGACAACCGATGCGTGAATCATTGGCGCAAGAACTGGGATCATAAGTATCGGCGCACGATGCATCGGAGCCAGGCAGGCGGCTCGCGGCCGTTTTAGTTGATTGCGGGCGATTCCCGCTTTCTGTGGCGCTCGCAGCACCCTCACCCCGTTGGCATGATTGCCGCCAATCCAAGAGCGACAATCACGCCAACCGACCTCTCCCACGAAAAAATGTGGGAGAGGAGCGGAGGGACTCATTTTAAAGTTCGCACCGAGAAGCCGCGGTCGTTGGAGCATAGCAGCGAACGCTTGCCGTCCAGCGTGGTTTCCAGCACCACTTCGCGGCCCCATAGCTTCTGCAGATACGCCATGGTCTTTTCCGCGTACTCGAGCTGCAGGTCGCGGCCGTCGTGCGAATGCTTCAGGTACAGCGTGCGATTCTGGCCGAAGTCCGCGTCGTCAACCTTGATCACCGGAATCGATGACGCGCCGACGTTCGCGATGATGGTGTTTTTGACCGCCTTCCATCCCTCTTCGTCGGAAACCTTGCTGACGACGTACTCGTCGCCGCGTTGCTCGTACTCGAACATGTCCAGCTCGCGCATCAGCTCTTCGGTCAGATAGCGGCGCAGGAAGGAGGAGTCGCGCTCGGTCTCGCGGACTTCGAAGATTTTCGCATCGCCGGACTTGTTGGGTGGACCGTCGCGCTTGATTTCCTCTTTGGTCGGATTGTCCCAGCGCCGATGGATGTCTTCCCAAATCTTGAGCCCGAGGTGGTACGGATTGATCTGCCCCGGATGGGGAGTGACGACCTGGTTGTGCCGCACGATAAATTCCAGGTGCAGCCCCTGCTCGATGCGCAAGGCTTCCAGTATCCGATGGTGCCAGTAACTGGCCCATCCTTCGTTCATGATCTTGGTTTCCATGTTCGGGATGAAGTACTTCGCTTCTTCATCGGCGATGGTGAGCAGGTCCTTTTCCCATTCCGCGAGGTACGGATTGTGATCGCGGATGAAGAGCAGCACGTCCTCGTCGGGTTCGATAGGAACCTTGTGGACCTCGGCTTCCTTGAAGGACTCGCGGGCGTGGATCTTCTGGAACGGATCGAAGCGTGGTTGCGAGGCCTCGATCGCGCGCTCGACCTGCTCCTTGGGCCCGACCTTGCGAATCGCGAGGTTGCGGCGGCAGTTGAATTGCAGCGCGTGTGCGGCATCGAGGATGCGCTCGACCTTCTCGTAGCCGATCGAAGGATCCTCGACATAGCGCCGCACCCGCATCGCATGCGCCTTGAAAGTTTCGATCGTGAGCTCCGCGCGAGTCGATCTGAAGGTGAAGTTGTTTTTGAAAAAGTCGTTGTGTCCGTACACGTGCGCCATCGTGAGGATTTGCAGCAGCAGCGTGTTATCGCGCATCAAATACGCGATCGCGGGATTGGAGTTGATCACCAGCTCGTAGGCGAGCCCGGCGACGCCGTGATCGTACAGCGTCTTTAACTTTTCGTAGGATTTCCCAAATGACCAGTGCGGGTAGTGCGACGGCATCCCATGGTACGACATGAAACCGATCATCCCGTTGTGGTCGCACAACTCGAATTCCTGCGGATAGCAATCGAGGCCGAACTCGTCGGCCTTCTCGCGTATTTTCCTATCCCATTCGACCAGTTCGCTGAGCTCGTAATTCGCCATCGTATTAACTCTGCGCCTCGCGTTCCTCTTTAGCTCTGCGCTTCGCGCTCCTTGGCGAGGAACGCCTTGAAGGACGGCCAGATATCTTCCTTGCGCTCGATCAGCACGGTGTGGAAATTGGGATTCTGGATGCGCCGGAATACGTTCAGCATCGAAGATTCATAGTAGCGCGAGCCGAGCGGCTTGATCTCGCCGTAGCCGAACAGATTGCTGATCTCTGACAGCTCCTCGGCCGCTTTCAGCGCCGCGGGATTGTCGGACTCGAAGTTGTCGCCGTCGGAACAGTGGAATGCATACACATTCCACAGCGACGGATGATAGCGCGCGGCGATGATCTCCAGCGCCTTGGTGTATCCCGACGAAATGAAGGTGCCGCCTGATTCGCCCTTGTGAAAAAATTCTTCTTCGGTGACCTCGTTCGCTTCGGTGTGATGCCCGATGAAGACGATTTCGACATTGCGGTAGCGGGTCGAGATGAACTGGTAGAGCAGGAAGAAGAAGCTGCGCGCGAGGTACTTCTTCATCGTGTCCATCGAGCCCGAGGTATCCATGATGCAGATGACGACCGCGTTGGACTCCTCGCGCGTGTCGGTCTCGATATGCTTGTAACGCAGGTCGCGCTGATGAAACGGGAAGCGCTTGCGCACCCGCGCGGTAACGAGGCCCGGGGCGGCCCCGCCGTTCATCGCTTCGGCCACCTCCTCGATGTCATCGACTTCATCGGCTTCGGTATCGGCGAGATTTTCCGGTGCGGTCGGTTGCGTGCCACGCTGCGTCGCAAGCATCCGCATCACGCGTTGCTTGGCGCTGCGCCGCTTATCGAGGCGCACGCGGATGCCGACCTGGCGGTAGCCCTTGCGCTTGCTCGACTGGTCGGACAGCACCTCGCGCAGCGCCTTGCGCTCGAGGTTGGGCAGCTCGAGGTCCTCGAACATGATGTCGATGAGCTCCTCGAGGGTGACATCGGTTTCGTAGTAATCGACGCCGGGCTTGTCGCCCGCCTGATCGCTGCCCTGACCGGGTTGCTGGCCGGCCTTGCCTACGACCTGTCCAGGCTGCGCGTTGCCGTCGCCGGTTCCGGCGCCTGGAGCATTCTCGCCGAACACGAAGCGATACTCCTTGACGCCGCGCAGCGGGACCTTGATCACGCGGTCCTTGTTTTTGCCGATGATAGATTCCTCGGCGATGATGTCGGCGATATTCTCGCGAATGGATTCTCTGACCTTTTGGCGATGGCGCAAACGGTCGCCGGCGGAACGGTCGGAGCGTTCGGCCTCAGCCGGTTTGTAGTCGCGAAAAATGGAATCCGAGGTAGGCATTTCACATCACCCTTTAATGATTATAGCAGACCTAACCCTTAGCCCCTTCCCGGCTTCTATTCTGTCATCCTGAGCGGAGGCTGCCGGAGCGCCAAGGGAGCGAAGCGAGCGTCTACAAAAGGAACTACACGCAGCGATTTGCGAATGCGGAGGCCTAACCCCTAACCCCTTCCCCTGAAGTGGAAGGGGGATTAGAACGGAAAGCCCAAGGAAATCGGGCATTAAGTGGGTTCGTTTTGGCGATTTTGCGCGCGCTTTCTTTCGGTGTCCCTTCTCTCGCTGGCGAGAGAAGGTGGACGGCGCGGTTCTCGCGATGGCTTCGATGCGAGAACCGTGGCGGACGGATGAGAGCGGGGAAGCCGCGCCGCCCTCGAAAAATGCAGGAAATCCCTCGATAAAGTGGGTTTGTTTTTTCATTTGAGGATTTCCCAACTGAAGCTTCCCACTGACTTCGGACGATCATCGTCAGGCGGTGCGATGGTTCGATGGGAGCCCTCAGGCGCAAGGCCGGAAGAAAAAACGCTTCTAAAGACGGGGCCAATTTGGCTTTGTTTTGAGAGTTCTGCGGCTTGCACAGACTGCGCGGATACATCGCCGACGACCTTCCACATGGGCGCCTGGGCGACATTTCGGGAGACCGTCTCCATTGCGAGCCTCGAAGCGAAAAAGCCTTTAGGATCGGAGACTATTTGGGTTTGTTTAGTCACTTCGACTAGTCGTTAGCGCCCGATGTTCTGCTGTCTCCGGCTCCCCTTCCACTTCAGAGGAAGGGGCTGGGGGTTAGGTCTGCGATCCAGCAAATCCCTCGAACATTTGGCTTCATTTCGTCAAATCGTGGCACTCGCCATCGCTGCGCGGAGATCCTTCGCGCCGAAGCGCCGCTCAGGATGACAAAATAGGAGCCGCCCATAGAAAAGCGCGGCCGGCGGTCGGCATCCCGCCGAGCCTCGGCCGCGCTCGATGCGCACCTTATGTCTCCCCTCAATCCTTCCAGAGGTTGTTCGCCGCGTACTTGAGCACCACATCGACGCATGATTCGCAGTATCCATTCTCCAACAGATTCTGCACCATCGCGCTGTACTTGGTGCTCTGCTCCTCGTCGCGGGTGCGCGCCTTGGTAATGATGCGCGAAATGTCCCGCACGGAGGTCATCAGCTTCTTCTCGATCGCTTCTTTCAGCGGCTCGTAGCTCTTGTAGCTGACCTTCTCGCCGCGGCGTGACGTCGCCCATAGATAGGCGATGACTTCCTGGCGGAATCCGTCAGCCGCCGATCCGATGATCGCGATCTGCTCCTCGATGCTCTTGAGGAAACCCTCATCGGCCGCCAGCTCTTCCTTGGTATTGCGGTCACGGACCTTGGTCTTGTTGACGTACGCCTCGGCATGATCGAGGTAGTTCTGGAACAGCGCCTCGGCCTGCTCCTGGTACGAATAGACGAACGCGCGCGTGATCTCTTTTTCCAGTAGGTCGAGATATTCCTTATGCAGCGTATCCTGGAGGAATTCGAGGTACTGCTTGCGCTGATCGTCGGCCATGTCGGCTTCTTTGGTCATGCCGATGAGCGACTCGCGCACGTTGATCGGATTGATGCAGTTGCCGCTGACATTGTCCGACAGGGCGTTGTCGAGCGCCT
Source organism: Binataceae bacterium (SeqCode) (assembly GCA_035294805.1). Classification (GTDB taxonomy): domain Bacteria; phylum Desulfobacterota; class Binatia; order Binatales; family Binataceae; genus DATGKG01. The sequence continues at coordinate 11,114 of DATGKG010000289.1, forward strand.
TCATAATGAAGCGGGTCGAGATTCCCGACATTCCTTCGCGCTTGGTGTCGTCCTTCAACTCCGCAACATCGATCTTCTTG
>DATGKG010000290.1:0-18625 GCA_035294805.1 Binataceae bacterium (SeqCode)
GATGATATCGAAGCGGCGCCGCTTGGCGCGCTGATCGACAAGACCTCGCCCGAGGTGCGCGCCGCTCTTAAACGCAGCCTCGCGCGCGAGGAACTCACGCCCGAGGAAGGCCACACCCTTTTCACCGCGAAGGGCGACGACCTACGCGCGGTAGTGAAATGCGCCGATCTGGCGCGCGCGGAAGACGTCGGCAACGAAGTCACCTACGTCGTCAATCGCAACATCAACTTCACGAATATCTGTTTCGTCGGATGCCAGTTCTGCGGCTTCAAGCGCCAGCGCTGGGAATCCGATGCGTACGATCATTCCGATGAAGTCGTGCTCGGCAAAGTCGGCGAGGCGATCGCGCGCGGCGCGACCGAAGTATGTATGCAGGGCGGCATCAATCCTGACATGCCGGACTTCAAGTATCGCGACGTGCTGACCGCGATCAAAACTAAATATCCCGAGATTCACGTGCACGCATTCTCGCCGATGGAGATTCTGTTCGGCGCCAAGCGCGTGCGCATGGACTATCCGGAATACATCGGCATGTTGCGCGACGCCGGCCTCGGCTCGATTCCCGGGACTGCGGCGGAAATTCTCGACGACAGCATCCGCGAGATTCTGAGCCATAAGAAAGTCGACGTCGCCGCGTGGGTGGAGATCATAACGACGGCGCATTCGCTCGGCGTCCCGACCACCTCGACGATCATGTACGGGCATCTGGAGAATTCGCGTCACGTCGTCAATCATCTGAACCTGCTTCGCAGCATCCAGAAGAACACGCATGGATTCACCGAGTTCGTGCCGCTGCGCTTTATCGCGGAAAACACCGTGCTCTATCGCAAAGGCCTCGTGAAGCCGCCGGATCTCGGAGAGCTGGATTTTCAGATGTATGCCTTCGCGCGGCTGTTCATGCGCGGACAGATCAACAATCTCCAGACCTCATGGGTGAAGCTCGGCGTCGATGTCGCCGCGCTGACGCTGAAGGCCGGATGCAATGATTTTTCCGGCACCTTGATGGAGGAAAGCATCACGCGCGAGGCCGGTGGCAACTCCGGCGAGTTCGTGCCGGTCGACCTCATCGAGGAAAAGGCGCGCGCGATGGGCCGCGTCGCCGTCGAACGCTCCACGCTCTACAAAAAGTTATACGGAAGAAAGGCTCCCAATGGCGCGAGGCCAATCGTCCCCTCCAATGTCGAAGCAAGTGTCGGTGCTGGCGGGGGGGGTGGGGGCCGCTAAGTTCATCCGCGGCCTGGTTCGAGTAATTCCGCCTAAGCGTCTCACCGTCGTCGTCAACACCGGCGACGATGAGACCTTTTTCGGCCTCCACGTCTCGCCCGATGTGGACACCGTCATGTACACGCTCGCGGGCGAGGTGCATCCAGGCCAGGGATGGGGTCTGCGCGACGAAAGCTTCCGCGTGCTCGAGGCACTCGCGCGATTTTACGGCAAGCCGTGGTTTGGGTTGGGCGACCGCGACCTCGCGACGCATCTCTATCGCAGCGACAGACTACGCGCGGGCGCGAAGCTGAGCGACATCACCTCAGACATCGCGAAACGATTCGGCGTCAAGTCGCGCATCCTGCCGATGAGCGATGATCGCGTGCGCACCTTCGTGAAAATTCGCGGCCGCGAGGCGATGCCGTTCCAGGAATATTTCGTGAAAGGTCGGGCGCGCGGAGTCGTCGAGGAGATTGAGCTGCGTGGCATCGAGGATGCGCGTCCCCTGCCCTCGGTGCTCGAAGCGATTCGCGATTCGAGCGCGATCATCCTCGCGCCCTCGAATCCGTTTGTGTCATTGGGCCCGATCTTCGGACTGCGCGGTGTGCGCGATGCGCTCGCATCGGTGCGCGATCGCGTCGTTGCGATCAGTCCGATCGTCGGCGGCAAGACCATTAAAGGGCCGGCCGACAAGATGTTGCGCGGACTCGGCATGGAAGTTTCGGCGCTCGGCGTCGCGCGCATATATAAGGACATCGTCGGGACTTTCGTGCTCGACGCCGTCGACCGTGATTACATCGAACCGATTCGCGACCTAGGGATGCGCGTGGTCGCCGCCGATACCATCATGACTACTCCGGCGAAGGCGGCGCGCCTTTCAAGGATAGTTATCGACTCATTGACCGTGTAATTTAGAGCGTGCCATGGCATCGATTACGCTGACTGCAATCGAGGGAGTTCCTATCGTCAAAGCGGGCGACGACCTCGCCGCGCTCATCGCCAAGGGGCTCGACCAGACCGGCCTGACGCTTCAGACGGGCGACATCGTCATCGTATGCCAGAAAGTAGTGTCGAAGGCCGAAGGGCGGATGGTCGAGCTGAAAAGCATCGAACCGTCGGCATTCGCGAAGCAGTACGCGGCGCGATGGGAAAAGGATCCGCGCGCCGTCGAGTTGGTGCTGCGCCAGACCAATCGCATCGTGCGCAATGACCATGGCGTGTTGATCGTCGAGACCGGCCAGGGATTCGTATGCGCGAATGCCGGGGTCGATGAATCCAACACGCTCGGCGACGACCTCGCTCTGCTGCTTCCCGAGGATGCAGACGCTTCGGCGCGTAAAATTCGCGACGGCCTCAAACGGTTGTGCGGCGCCGATGCCGCCGTCGTCGTAACGGATACCTTTGGACGTCCGTGGCGCGACGGTCTGACCGACATTTGCATCGGCGTGGCAGGCATCAACCCGATGCTCGATTTGCGCGGGACCAACGACCTCGGCGGGCGCGAGTTGCATCACACCGTCGTCGCGCTGGCCGATCAGATTTCGGCTGCCGGCGGCTTGCTGATGGAAAAAGCGTCGGGCATTCCCGCGGTGCATTTGCGTGGATACAAATTTCAGCCGTACGAGGGCACCGCGAAGATTCTCATTCGTCCGGCCGAGGCTGACCTGTTCCGATAGAACCTCATCGTGAAGAAAGCCAAAGCATATCAACTCGAGCCCGAGGGGATCGGCGAAAGTATCAGCCCGGCGCGCATCGTCGAGGACGACCTCGCGGCCGCCGAAGCGAAGCTGTCGGGGCTCCTCGATTCCAACGAACCGATCATCGCGGAGATTTGCCATTACCTCGTCGATGCAGGCGGCAAGCGCCTGCGCCCGACGTTCATCCTGCTCGTCTATCGTGCGTGCGGCGGTGAGGATGCGAATGTCGAGGACGCCATCGATGCCGCGATTGCGCTCGAACTGATTCATTCGGCGACGCTGCTGCACGACGACATCATCGATGCGGGCATGCTGCGGCGCGGCAAGCCCTCGGCCTTCGCGCGCTATGGCGCGAGCGGCACGCTCATCGCCGGCGATTATCTTTTCTGCCGCGCCTTCGAACTATGCGGTCGCTTCGAGGAACACCTCGTGCGCACCGCGGCGCAGGCGTGCATCCAGCTCACCGAGGGCGAAGTGATGGAGGGCCGCTTCCGGCATAGCGCGGCGGCGAATTTCAACGACTACATCACCGTCATCACGCGCAAGACGGCGTCGCTGTTCTCGGCCGGCGGACGCGTCGCCGCCGACCTCGCGCGCGCGCCGAAGAAGACCATCGATTCGATGTGGAACCTCGGCACCGCGGTGGGCCGCGCGTTTCAGATGGTCGATGACATCCTCGACATCCTCGGACCGGAGGAAAAAATCGGCAAGCCAGTCGGCTCCGACCTGCGCGCGGGAATTCCGTCGCTGCCGGTCGTGCTCGGCATGACGCGCAATCCGGAGTTGCGCCAGCTCTTCGAAAATGATGGCCGCATGGATGGCGCGAAATTCGATCGCGCATTGAATCTACTGCGAGCTCCCGACCTCATTGCCGAGGCTCGCGCGATGGCGGCCGAGCAGGTGAAAATCGCGCGCGGCCTGCTCGCCGAACTCCGCCCCTCCGAATATCGCGACAGCCTGACTGTTCTTATCGACGACCAAATCAATCGCGAAGTATGAGTTTTTACTGACCCTCGGGTGCCTCGCCGCGCGGCGGCAGGAGCGCGTCGCAGGATTCGATCGCGCTGACGATACCGTCTGCGATGCGGCCGGATCTAACACTCGCGACGAGGTCATCGACGATCCGATTCCAGGTTCCAGGTGGCGCGAGCGCGTGGGTCGCGTGGTCGGCGATGACTTCCACGTAGCGCTCGCCGAGCGAAACGAAGAGGAGTATCCGCTTGCGATCGGAGTCCGCACCCATCGCGTGTGCAGCGAACTCGCGATGCGCCAGGTTCCGGGCGCTGGCCTGTTTGATGCGCGCGGGCATGATGGCGAGGCGAATCGGTAACACATCCAGCAAAAAAATCAGCGCGACCAAAGCGCATAGCTCGACGAAGATCAGCGTGCGGCCATTAAGGGCGGGACGCGCGGAAATCGCGAGGCCGCCGGCGACCATCGCGCCCAGCGCCGCGCCTCCGATGGTATAGAGGGTGTAACGTTCGCTCACGCGAGTGATTACGATCGAAATTTTTGCATCGGTGCGCTGTTCGACCGCGCTGGCCGCATCGCGGATACGCTTATGGTCTTCGGCGCTGAGGGGGTTTCGCATCGTCACCATCCTCCCGATGCGCCGCCGCCGCCGAATGATCCTCCACCGCCTGAAAAACCGCCTCCGCCCGATGATCCGCTACCGAACGATCCGCCGCCCCATCCTGAATACGGCCAGCCATGTCGCATGACATAGGGAAGCCGGCGGCCGCGGCGCAGTATGAGCAACATCACCATCGCGAAAAGGACCCATACGAGCAATGCGCTGAACGGCGCCATCTTATCGCCGCTCTGCTCCGCAATCGGTTCGCTCTCCGGATGCATGTTCGCGGCGGCATCGTCGCCGAGCGCGCGCATGATCGCGGCGGTGCCGTCGAGCACTCCCGTGTTGAAGTCGCCGTTGCGGAATTGCGGCAGAATCTTTTCTTCGATGATGACGCGGCTGATCGCATCGGTTAGTTGGCCCTCGAGGCCGTAGCCGACTTCGATTCGCGTTTTATGCTCGTGCGGCGCGACGATCAGGATCGCGCCATTATTTTTTCCCTTCTGCCCAATGCCCCAATTGCGGCCGAGCTGGTAGCCGTAATCCTCGATCGAATGACCTTGGAGCGAATCGAGCGTGGCCACCACAACCTGCTCGCCGGTCGTACGTTCGTGCTGCGCGAGCATCGCGTCGAGTTCGCTTTTGGTGGAGGCGCTTAGGATGCCCGCATCGTCGACGACGCGGCCGGTGAGAGCGGGAAACTTCAAATCGGCGCCGAAACAACATGCGCCGATCAGAATGAACATCGCCGCGAGCGCAGCCGATGCGCACCGACGCATCAGAACTTGACCTGCGGAACCTGCTGCGCCTGTTCTGAAATCGTGAACGTCTCGCGCACCTTCATATCGGGATACATCCAGCCCGCGATCCATTTCCCCGGATACGTTCTCAGATACGTATTGTAGTCCTGGACCGCCAAAATGTAGTCGCGGCGCGCGACCGCGATGCGATTCTCCGTCCCTTCGAGCTGCGACTGGAGCGCGAGAAAATTCTGATTCGATTTCAAATCGGGATACTTCTCGCTCACCGCCAACAGCCGTCCCAACGCGCCGCCGAGCGCGGCCTGATTCTGCTCGAACTGATGAAACGCGTCGGGATTCGAGAGGATGTCGGGCGGCAACTGCATCTGGGTGGCTCTCGCGCGCGCCTCCGTCACCTCAGTCAGCACCTTCTCCTCCTGATGCGCATAGCCCTTCACGGTTTCGACCAGATTGGGAATCAAGTCGGCGCGGCGCTGATATTGATTTAGCACCTCGCTCCACGCCGCCTTGACTTGCTCGTCGAGGGTCGGGAGACGATTGATGCCGCCGCATCCGGGCGCTCCAACAATCGCCAGCAGGAGCCCGACCATCACGAGTCCGCGCAATTGCTTTTCACTCATCATATGATGTCGAAGTTCGCGAGCGCTTACGCGCGCATCACGATGCCGGCACCGGCTGATGGTCGCCAATCGTGTCGCGCAGGAAATTCTCCGCCGGACGCTTGGCCTGCTTCACGATGTCGTGGCTGCCGCTGGGAAAGTATGCTGTCGAGACATGGGCACCGCGCGCGCGCAGTTCATCCGCCAGCTTGATGGCCTGCTTCAGCGGCGTGCTCTTATCCCGCTCGCCATGCATGATGAGGACGTTGCAGTCGAGCTTGGTCGGCAGATTTTCAATCACGCTGCGCTCGCGCAGCACCCGCCGGCTCGGCCATACCTCGTGTAGCATTTTCAGCTTGGTGCGTAGAGGCGCCTCCGGCCACAGCTTCTCCATGTCGTACGCGCCGGATTGCAGGATGAGGCTCTTGGGGCGCTTGTCGTAGTCCATCAAAAGGCCCGCCGCAACGGCCCCATCGGCAACGCCCCATACCGCCATCCGATTCGGATCGACATCGTCACGTTGCGCGAGGAGATCCAGCGCGTGGCGAGCGGCTTCGACCGCCTGCGGACCGACGAGGCGGCTCGGCCCCGACGATTGTCCGTATCCGGGAATGCTCACGCAAGCGACCTGGATGCCGAGAATCGCCGCGAGGTCGCCATTTTTTACAACGCACTGATGCGCGTCGCCCTCGCCTCCGTTGAGAACCAACACGGCGGGCAGCCGTCCCGCCTCGGGGCTTTTAACCACGTACCCTTCGATCTGATAATGATTCGGGCCGAGCGCGATATCGAAGTTGAACGGCTGGGGCGCGAGCGGCTTAGGCTTTGCCACCTGCGCGGTGCGCGGCACGCTCGGCTTGTCCGGCGGGATGGGGGACCTGCGACATCCGGCCAACGCGACGGCGAACGCAAGCGTCACGCCCAGCAGAATCCGCCCCCGGAAATGTCGCCCCATAGCGCCAATCTAGGTCACAAAGACGGTCTGGTAAAGCGGGGACGCGACCAGATTGCGGGATATGTTGAATCGCCCCGAGGTTTCCCTGATACTTTCAGATTCACATCGAACGCGATGGGCGAACTGTGAGCACTTCAGCATCATCAATTATCGATTTCGAGAAAAACGGCGGCGTGATTCCCGTCGTCACCATCAACCACGCCAACGGGCGCGTCTTGATGCTGGCCTATATGAATCGCGAGGCGTTCGACGAAACCGTCGCGACCGGCCGGGCCTGCTACTACTCGCGCTCGCGCAAGAAACTGTGGCGCAAGGGTGAGGAGTCCGGCAACTTCCAGGTGGTGCGCGAAATCCGCCTCGATTGCGATGAGGACACGGTCCTTCTTTCGGTCGAGCAGCGCGGCGACGGCGCCGCATGTCACGTCGGCTACGAATCGGATTTTTTTCGTATGCTGAAAAATGGCGAATGGGAAACCGTCGACACGCGCCTCGTCGATCCGGCGAAGTACGGCCCCAACTACGGCCATCCGCCGCGCAACAAGACGGCGAGCTGACCGCGATGGCATCGGAACAAAAAGTCCTTCGCTTCGGCATCCCCAAGGGCAGCCTCGAGCAGCAGACCATCGAGTTGATGCGCAAATCCGGATGGCGCATTTCAGTCGACAGCCGCTCCTACATCCCTACCGTCGATGACGCCGCGCTGAGCCTGCGCGTGATGCGACCGCAGGAGATGCCGCGTTACATCGCCGACGGCCATCTCGACGCCGCTATCACCGGCAGCGACTGGGTGATGGAAAACGGCGTTGACCTGGTCGAGGTCGAGAGCTTCGTTTATGCAAAGGTTTCGCTGCAACCGACGCGATGGGTGCTGGTGGTGCCGGAGAACTCGCCCATCAAGCGGCTGGAGGACCTCGAGGGAAAGCTCGTCGCAACCGAAATGGTGGGCTTCACCAAGCGCGTCTTCGCGGAGCGCAAAGTTAAAGTAGATGTTGAGTTTTCGTGGGGTGCCACCGAGGCCAAGGTTGCGGACGGCCTCGTCGACGCTATCGTCGATGTGACCGAAACCGGGTCGTCACTCCGCGCCAACAAGTTACGCATCGTTGAAGAGCTGCTGACCTCTAATCCGGTGCTGGTTGCCAATCCCGACGCATGGCGCGACCAATGGAAGCAGTCGAAGATCAAGCAGATCGCCGTGCTGATGCGCGCCGCGCTGGATGCCGACGCGCGCGTCGGACTCAAACTCAACGTCGCCAAAAAAAACCTCGAGAAGATCATCGCGCTGCTGCCCTCGATCACCGCTCCGACGATTTCATACCTATATCCGTCGCCCGCGCTCAAGGGCGAGGAATGGGTCGCGGTAGAAACGATGATCGCGGAACACACGGTGCGCGAGTTGTTTCCGAAACTCCTCGAAGCCGGCGCGGTCGGCATCGTGGAGTATCCGCTCAACAAGATTATCTGAACTAACCCCTTCCCCTAAGGTGGAAGGGGAACCGGCCGCAAAACTCCTCGGGCGAAATTTTCCTTCTGACTCCGCTTCCACTTCAGGGGAAGGGGTCTGGAGGTTCGGTTTGACAAATACGTATCCATTCAGTTACATATCTTCCGTAGCCACGAGGTTACGCATTCGATGCCACTCGACAGAACCATCGCAGCGCTCGGCGATCCTACTCGACGAGCGATCCTTCGCCGGCTCGCCGATGCACCCCGACGCGCCGGGGAACTCGCCGCCGGATTCGCCATCAGCCGTCCCGCCGTATGCAAGCATACTCGATTGCTGACTCAGGCGGGGCTCATACGCGCGCGCAAGAACGGACGCGAACGCATCTACGAGCTGGCGCCCTCGGGCGGCAAGGCGATGCGCGAAGCCATCGAGCATCTGCGCGAGATGGAGCGCTTTTGGGATCTCGCCCTCGATGCTTTCAAACACCACGCGGAGAAGGACAGCAGCGGATCACAAGAAACCTTTAGGCGAGACACGAAATGGGTGCGCAGCGCCGCGCAGGCGCCCCGAGGCGGAGCGCAGCGGAGTCGAGGGGAATCTTGAAGACGATTCGCAAATCGATCTGGGTCGCGCGCCCGCCGGAGTTCTCCTTCAAGGTTTTTTGCGAAGACATGTCGCAATGGTGGCCGGGCGGATTCGCCGGCAAGGACAGCAAGCTATACCTCGAGCCGAACGTCGGCGGACGCTTTTACGAAGTACGCGGCGACGGCACCGAGTATGACATCGGGCGCGTGACGGCATATCAACCGCCCTCGCTGGTGGCGTTCAGTTGGCGCGCGCCGAGTTGGGACGCCACGACGCAGGTCGAGGTCCGCTTCAGCGCCGAAAACGGCGGCACTCGCGTCGAACTCGAACATAGCGGATGGGAGCAGACCGCGAAGACGCGCGAATTCCGCGGCAACTACGACTCGGGCTGGGTCAGGATCCTGGGCTATTACCAATCTTTTGCCGATGCTGCTGGATAGGTTTCGTTCGCGAACGACCGGGTCGAATCCTGATCGCGCGAAGCGCATCCAATCTGCGACGCGGTCGTGTCGATGGCGCTCATGGCCCACTTCAAGTTGACCCACTGTCCGGTCTCGACCGGGCTCAACAACCCATAGTCATTCGCGTATACTGATCCGTTACGGTCGCGCGTTCGCGCGGCCATCTATAAAAGGAGGCATGCATTATGTCCGCATGTCCCACCGCCCTCGCCCTCCCCTCCCGCGCCCGGCGCCGCCCTATCGTGGTCAGTCAGCGCCGCCTCGCGGCCAACCGGCGCAATGCCGCGCGTTCGACTGGTCCGCGCACCGCCCCGGGTAAGGCGCGCGTCGCGCGCAACGCCATCAAGCACGGATTTTTCGTCGCGTCGGCGCGATGGAGGCCGCAGCAGCATTGCGATTTCGCAGCAACGCTCGATGGCCTTCGCGATGACTTCAAGCCGCGGGGCATCGGTGAAGAAAGCTGCGTCTGGACCATCGCGCATTCTTATGTGCGGATGGCGTCGATGCTGCGCTACGAAACCATCGCGGCGCACGAATACCATCAGCGTCGCGACCGCGATATCGACGCGCGCATCGCCGCGGCGGACGCGACCGAGGCCGCGCATCTTCGGGATCGGCGCGAGAATCTGCGTCGCGCCGGATTGTGGCGGCCGACGATTCCGGGTCCGCGCGAGGCCAACGCGATCATGCGCTATATGAGCAGCCTCGATCGGACGATTCGGCATGCGACGTCCGAGTTGCAGGAGCTGAAAAGCGTGAGGAACGGCGGCCGCTTCAGTTCAACGAAATTGCAAAAACAAACCCACTACGCGGCATCGCGGCGTAATGGTCGAAGTGCGCTACGAACAACTTCAGGCGCCGGAATCGACGCATTCGAAAGTGCAAAAACAAACCCATTACGAGCATCGGGAGCAATGGCTCCGAGCGCGGCGCGAAGGACCTCAGATGGCGCGATCAACACACGTGAAAATGCAAAAACAAACCCATTAAGTTCAATGTTTACGGGCAATCGTCACGAGCGGAGGCGCGCACAGGCGCTGGCCAGGCAGCGGACCTAACCCCTAACCCCTCCCCTGAAGGAAGTGGAAAGGAACCACAAGCGATAACCATGATTCGCGGCTTCATACGCTCTTTTATCCGGCTCCCCTCTCCTGGAGGGAGAGGGGTTGGGGGTCAGGTCGCGTTTGTGGTTAGTTCCGCGTCATGAGCGACTCCGCAATTCGCGTCGAAACTCGCAATGGCGTGCGGCATCTGGTTTTGTGCCGCCCCGAACAATACAACACCATCACGCCGCAGCTTCGCGATGAACTCAGCGCCGCTATCGATGATGCAGACGCCGATTCCGACGCCCGCGTCATCCTGCTGCGCGGCGAAGGTCCCGCGTTCTGCGCCGGCTACAACCTCGATTGGGGCACCAGCGTGCAGGATGGCGAGGACCGCCGCACTCGCGTGTGGGATTCGGTCACCGACTATCGCGCGATGTCGCGGTTCGTGAATGTCTACATGAAGTTATGGTACGCGAGTAAGCCCACGATCGCGGCGGTGCAGGGATGGTGCGTGGGCGGGGGCACCGACATGGTACTCTGCACCGATATTATCATCGCGGCGGAAAGCGCCTCCTTTGGTTATCCTCCGTCGCGGGTCTGGGGCACGCCAACCACCGCGATGTGGGTGTATAGGATGGGTCTCGAACGCGCGAAGCGCTACCTGCTCACCGGCGACGAGATTCCCGCGACAGAGGCGGCGCGCATCGGACTCATCCTCGAAACCGTCGCCGACGATCGCCTGCTCGATCACGCGACGCAGTTCGCCGAGCGGATGGCGCGCGTGCCGGTCAATCAGCTGCAGATGCTGAAGATGCTCTGCAACCACACCGCCGAGAACATGGGGCTTTCGACCTCGCGCACCTTGGGCACGCTTTTCGACGGCATCGCGCGACATACACAGGAGGGACTGGACTTCGTCGCGCACGCGCGGGAGAAGGGTTTTCGGCAAGCCGTCCGCGAACGCGACGATCCTTTTGGGGATTATGGTTCGGGTCCGCGTTCAAGGAAAAGGAAGAAGACCTAACCCCTGGCCCCTTCCCCTAAAGTGGAAGGGGAGTCAGAGACGCAGTTGCATAACTCTTTGTTTATTTCCAAGAGACTAATAGTCATCTTAGGCCAGCGTATTCTTTGTCTGGTTCCCCTTCCCCTTTAGGGGAAGGGGTTAGGGGTTAGGTCTCTCCACCCACATCGTCAGCACCGCGCCAATGATGCCGAACATCGGAATCGCCACCGCCGAGGCCGCGAACATCGCGCGCGGAGCGACGATCACGAACAGCGGCGAGATCAGCATCAGTCCGGTTGCGTGTGCGCCGCGATAGACTAGTTCGATCACTCCCATCACGCGGCCCAAAACGTCATCGGCGATCCGTTCCTGCGCGGCCGAGCGCAACAGCGTCGCCGCGGCGACTTGTCCTAGTGCGGACAGAAACGCACCCGCGATTGCGAGCGGAAGCGAGGTCGCCAGCGCGAACATCGCGTAGGCGGGGAGATAGGTTATCCATGCCAACATACTCGCGCGGGCTTTGTTCGCGATCGGAAAGCGCGCCAGGAGTGCGCCGGCGGCAACCGAGCCGAGCGCATAGCCGACCATCACGATGGAAAATCCTCCCGCCCCCCGATGCAGTTCGAGGCGAACCAGATCCGGCACGCCGGCGATCCACGTTCCCGATGACACCGTCACTGCGAGGCCAACCACGATGGTGCCGATCGCGATCGACGGCAGCGGACGCATCGCCTCGAAGGCTTCGCGGATGCGCGGCGGTCCGATCCGTTCGATCGTCGCAGCGTCGCGCCGAACGATGCGACTGATGAAGATCGCCGAGACGAAGAACGAAACTGAGTTGAGCGCGAAGAAGGTGCTGATCGGCGCGATCGCGAGCAGTCCCGCCGCGGCGGCCCACCCGCCAATCGATAGCGCATTGGTGGTGGCGGCGATGAGGCCGTTGGCCTCCTGCACGTTCTCGCGCGCAACCAGCGCCGGCAGCATCGCGCTGTAGGCCGGGACGAAATACGAGGTCGCCGTCTCGATGAAAAATGCCGCGAGCACCAACCCCCACAACGGCAAGGTGTTGGTGAGCCCGGCAATCGCGACCGGAACCAGAATCGCGCCGCGCACGAGGTCGGCGGCGATCATCGTGCGCTTGCGATTCAATTTGTCGGCGACGATTCCTCCATGGAATCCGAACAGAAGCGCAGGCACGCTGTCGGCCAGTCGCACCGCGACCACGCCGATCGGACCGCCCTTCAGTAGCGCAAACCACATGATCGCGATGTATTGAAATGCGTCTCCGAGTTCACTGACGGCGACGGCGATGTACAGACGGCGGAAGTCCGCGCGCCGCAGCAGTTCGAGCGCGCCGCGCTTTTGCATCAGAGCTGGGGCGAGCGCCTCATCCGCCACCCTTCTCGCGCATCGAGACTTCGTCCCACAGATTCAGGAGATAGCCGTCGGGATCGAACAGCTCGGCGCCGTAACCCCAGAAATGTTTGCCGGGCGGCTTGTCGAACTTCACTCCAGCGGTGACCAGCTCGCGATGCTTGGCGTCGACGTCTTTGACTTGCAGCGTAATCGTGACCTTGGCTCCGGCGAGCGCGCCGGTCGGCTTGTACAGGAAGATGGTGAAGTCGGCGTCGTCCTTGATCGCGATGACGCCGGCGTTTTCAAATTCGACCTCGAAGCCGAAGTTCTTCACATACCAGTCGCGCGAGGTTTTCGGATCGCTGACCGGCATCGCCATGTGATCGAATTTGATAATAGCGCGCTACCTCGCGACTAGAACTTTTCCTTGAACGGACGCACTTCGAGTTCCATCGTCCATGCGCTGCGATCCTGATGCGCGAGGTGCCAGTAGGTCTCGGCGATCGCATCGGGACTCAGCATGTCCTCGCTCGTGTAGTTGCCGACCTTGCGCCCGGGAATGTCGATGCTGCCGTCGACGTTGATCCATGCGACGTGGATGCCCTTAGGGCCGAGGTCGCGCGCGAGCGACTGCGCCAGCCCGCGCATCGCAAACTTCGCCGGCCCGAACGATACCGACCGTGCACCCGCCTTCACGCCCGCGGTCGCGCCGGTGAACAGCATCGTGCCGCGCCCATGCTTGATCATGTGAGGCGCCACTTCCTTCGCGCATACGAATGCGCCGAGCGCGTTGACGCGCCAGTCCGCCTCATACTGCGCGGGCGTGATGTCGACGACGGTTCCAAACGCGCCGCTGCCGGCGTTGTAGAGGAGGACCTCCGGACAGCCGAGCCGCTCGTGAATGGTCTTGAACATCGCGGTGACTTGCGCGGGATCGCCGATATCGGCGGGCGTCTCGAGGACGTTGCCGCCGGCGGCGCGAATCTCTTCCGCGAGTGAGCGGATGAAGTCGGGCCTCCGCGCGTTGATCGCGACCGCGTATCCTTTCGCAAATCGTCGCGCCAATGCCGCACCGAGTCCCGGACCGACGCCGGTGACGACCGCGACCGGAAGTTTCTCTTGAGCCATTTTGTTGCGATGACCTACTTTACGTAGAGAACGATGCCTTCAAACGTAAGCGCGGGACGATCATTACCGACCACGTGGACGCTGGTCTCCTGCGTCACCTGGGTGCCCTGCGGACGCGCCTCGACCGCGACGATGCGGCTGTGCGCGTGGACCTTCGCGCCCGCCGGCACTGGCGAAATGAAGCGCAGCTTGTTGCCGCCATAATTCACCATGTTACGAAAGCCGGTGATGGTCCATTCGTTCTGCGTTTTGAACGCGGGCAGGAGGCTTAGAGTCAGAAAGCCATGCGCAACCGGACCGCCGAAGGGGCTCTCTTTTTTGGACCGCTCGATGTCGATGTGAATCCATTGATGGTCGCCGGTCACATCGGCGAATTTGTTGATTTTGTCCTGCGGCACATCGATCGGTTCGCTCCACGGACCGAAGTCCTTGCTGATCTTCGTCTTCAACTTTTCGATGTCATCAAAGCGAATACTCTCCATAGCGGCTCCTTCAAAATGATGCGCGATGAAGTCGCGCGTCGTCTTTTATTTCACGAATTCGTCGAGCGCGGCCTTCAGCTTGTGGCTCTCCTTCTCGACGCCCAGTTTGATGAGAGCGTAACGCTCGTCGTCACCGAGGGCAGCCCACGCCGCTTGCGTCAGCGCGACGCCGCTCTTGTGCGCGCTCTCGACCAGCCGCGGCGGCACCGTCGCGGGAGGATTCACGCCCTGGCGTTTCTCTTCGGGCAGCGCTTTCGGTGGGGTCCCGCTTTTCGCGAGGGTCACCTCGTTGACGAACAGCCGCAGCGCATCGACCTCGTCTTCGCTCGCAATCGGAGCATGACAAATCATCAGCCGTTCGCCGCGCGACAGATGCTGCCATTGGTCGAGCCCGATCTTGATGCCGAGCTGATCGAGCTTGCGCCGCGCCGCCATCGGCAGGCACGAAAGCGAACTGTAAATCTCGTCCTCGAACTTGAATTTCCGAATCATGTTTCCTTACACCTCGAATCAGAGCCTCGGATACGATGTTAAGTCGTCAGCGGGGCAGTTTCTATAGAGCCTCGGGGCGATGATCCGCAGGTCCGATCCTTGCCGAGCTGACCACTTCGGTCAAAGATTCATGCGGTAACGGTGGTACTTGTCAGGTGCATATGGTACCAATTGGTGTTTTCCCGAAAAATCGGGACGTAACCGATGGGAGGTAATGTTCGATGCATTTTGGCCGATTTGTGGGGTACGCCGCGACAGCCATGCTGACCGGCGCTATGTTTGCGCTTGCGAGCGCTTCGCCCGCCGGCGCGCAAGTGAAGGCCGGGGATTTCATCACTCCCGACAACGCCACCAAGGTCAAGGATCTGGTGAGTCCGGGTGAGTATCTTCGCATCATGCATGGGATGTCGCTCAAGATCGTTCCGACCGAGCGAATCGATTGGCCGCCGCCGTACCGAGAGGCGACCGAGAAATATTCCGCACAGGTCAGGCTCTCACCGGACAACCGCAGCCTGGTCGGATATGTCTCGGGCGAGCCGTTCCCCATCCTCGACGCAAATGACGCCCATGCCGCCGAGAAGATCATGTGGAACGTCGCCTTTCGTCCGATCTCCAGCGACGACTACGATCTGCGCTGGTTCGATTGCCCCAGCACCTATTGGGGACTCAATAAGTCGTATCGCGAAATCAACGATTACGAAGTCGGTCACTATGCCGGATATAACGAAGTCGGCCGCACCGAAGTCGATCCGGTTCCGATCGATCCCGACTTCAAGAGCACCGGCCGCTATTTCCTAAGCCTGCTCTATCCGGTTCTCGCGCCGCAGAGCGATCGCGGCGCCGGTTTCATCCGCTATCGTTACGCCAACGCGCAGCGCGACGACGATATCTGGTCGTACACGCCGGGCTCACGCCGGGTGCGCCGCATCAACTACGCGATCATGGACAGCGCGACCGGACCCCAAGCCTACGATCCGAATCACTACGAGGGCTTCAGCGGCAAGAACGAGTTTTACAACTTCAAGTTCCTCGGCGAGAAGAACATGCTATGCGCGATTAACGTCGGCCATTCGCCGGACATCCAATGCCCGACCGACGGCGGCGCCAGCCATTGTCCCGATCCGTGGGAGATTCGCCACAACTTCTTGATCGAGGCGCGTCCGCGCGGCGGCTTCAGCTCGCTCTATGATCACGAGATCCTGTACATCGACTCGGAAGCCGACTTTGTGATGACCGGCGACACTTACGATCGTTCGGGCCAGCTCTTCAACAACTACGTTTCGTGGACCTACTACTCGGACCGCTCCGAGCCCGACGCGAGGGTCGCCATCTATCCCTTCAAGCGTCTCTTTCAGGTCGGCTCCTCCACGGTTAACACTCAGAGCGGTTTTTCTACCGTTTGTTATCATCCGTCCGCGCACGCCCCTTCGCGCGATTCATGGTTTATCAACATGGGCGCGGTGGATCGAAGCTGGTTCACCACGCAGGCGCTAACCGCCGCGGCTCAAGGTGGACACGCATTCTCAGGCGATTGACCAACGCGAGGGATAGTCCTCCGACACCGGCTCGCCTGATGGCGGGCCGGTTTTTTTTCGGGCGCGCGCAGCTTCCTAAATGCGCTTGCAGTACGGCTTGCGATAGTCCATCCTCTTGATGAACTCAACAGTTCAGTCGATGAACTTAATCGGGAGAACCATCATGCACGATGGCATGAATGATGGCTGGACCAAGACCGCATGCATCCTGTGCAGCGTAAATTGCGGACTCGAAGTGAAACTCGACGGACGCCGCATCACCCGCGTCCGCGGCAACAAGGAGCACGTCGCCTCCCACGGATACGCGTGCGAGAAGGCGCAGCGCATCGACTATTACCAGAACGGGAAGGATCGGCTCGATTCGCCGATGCGTCGGCGCGCCGACGGCAGCTTCGAGAAGATCGATTGGGACACGGCGATCGCCGAAGTCGCAGCGCGGCTGGTGCGGGTGCGTGATCAGTTCGGCGGCGCGAGCATCTTTTATTACGGCGGTGGTGGACAGGGGAATCATCTGTGCGGCGCTTACAGCACTGCCACGCGGCGCGCGCTCGGCGCTGTGTATGCCTCCAACGCACTCGCGCAGGAAAAGACCGGCGAGTTCTGGGTCGAAGGCCGGCTCACGGGAGGGCGTCCGTCGCCGGATTTCGAGCATTGCGAGGTTGCGATGTTCGTCGGCAAGAATCCATGGCAATCGCATGGGTTTCAATCGGCGCGTCCGACCCTGCGCAAGATTTCAATTGATCCGAATCGCGCGCTCATCGTGATCGATCCGCGCCGCACCGAGACTGCCGAGCTGGCCGATTACCATTTACAAGTTCGCCCCGGCACCGATGCGTTCTGCCTGAGCGCGATTCTGGCCGTGATGGTGCAGGAGGATCTCATCGCGCACGATTTTCTGCGCGAGCATGCCAGCGGCGGCGCCACGCTCTTCGACGCGCTCCGCGCGGTTCCAATCGCGCACTACTGCGCGCGCTCGGGACTGGCGGAAGACCAGGTGCGCGAAGTGGCGCGGCGCATCGCGCGCGCGACCGGCGGAGTCTCAGTCCTCGAGGATCTCGGCATCGAGATGGCGCCGCACAGCACGCTCAACTCGTATCTCGAGAAACTGATTTTTTGCGTTACCGGAAACTTCGCGCGCCAGGGCGGAATGAACCTGCATACCGGCATGGGCCGGCTGTACGGCGACGTGCTCAAGGATCGCCGCAGCCCGGTCGGTGGCCATCGCATCATCGGCGGCATGGTTCCATGTAACGTGATTCCCGACGAGATTCTCACCGATCATCCAAAGCGCTTTCGCGCAATGATCGTCGAGAGCGCCAACCCGCTGCATTCGCTCGCCGACAGCCGCCGGATGCGCGAGGCGATCGATTCGCTCGACACAGTGGTCGCGATCGATGTCGCGATGACCGAGACGGCGCGCCACGCGCACTACGTGCTGCCCGCATCGTCACAGTATGAGAAATGGGAGGCGACGTTTTTCACTTTCGATTTTCCGCACAACTATTTTCATCTGCGCGCGCCGATCATCGAGCCGCTCACCGGCACGCTGCCCGAGGCCGAGATTCATCGCCGCCTGGTTCGCGCGATCGGCGGATTGAACGACGAAGATCTCGCGCCGCTGCACGCGGCTGCCGCGAAAGGACGCAGCGAATACGCGCTCGCCTTTTTACAGGCAACATCCTCGAATCCTGCGCTCGGGGCGCTCACGCCCATCGTGCTGTACGAGACACTCGGTCCGACGCTCGGCAAGGGCAATGAGGTCGCGGCGATCATGTGGGGCGCCGCGCAGACCTGCGCGATGACTTATCCGGACGCGGTGCGGCGCGCCGGTTTTACCGGCGACGGTCCCGAACTTGGCAACGCGCTGTTCGATGCGATCCTGGGTGGGCGCGATGGCGTGACCTTCACGGTCGACGACTACGACGAGAGCTGGCGCCGAATGAGCACGCCGGATCATCGCATTCAGCTCGATATTCCGGAGCTCATCGACGAACTTAAATCGCTCGCGAGCGAAACTCCCGGCAGAGACGCGCAATTTCCGTTTATCCTCAGCGCGGGAGAGCGTCGCTCCTCGACCGCGAACACGATCCTGCGCAATCCCGAATGGCGCGCGAAGGATCGCGAGGGCGCTCTGCGCATCAGCCCTGCCGATGCCGACGCGCTCGGCGTCGCGAGTGGCGGCCGCGTGCGCATAACCACGCATCGCGGCAGCGCGGAGGCCGTGGTCGAGGTCAGCGATCGCCTACAGCCCGGCCATGTCTCCCTACCGAATGGCGGAGGGTTGGACTACCCCGATGCGCAA
>DATGKG010000291.1:0-7498 GCA_035294805.1 Binataceae bacterium (SeqCode)
TCCCGATTCGCTTCCGCATCCGGGAATCTCGTATGCCGCGATGCTCGATCGGCTGCCGAAAAAATTGCGCATCGCGTTTCATCCCGACTTCGGATGCATCGTGCAGCGCGATGTCAGCCGCGAAGTAGAAAAAGCCGTCGCGGTGTTTCGTGACATGGGCCATGAGATCACCGTCATCACCGATGCGCCGCCGGAGACCGGCAACGCGTGGCAGCGCGTCGGCGGCGGGCAGGGCCTCGCGATGCTGTGGGAGTATATCGATCCGCATCGGAGCGAATTCGGCCGCTCGTTTCTGAGCGGCACCGAGGCGGCGAAGCATCTGACCTGGCGTCATTACGGCGAGGCGTATCGGACGCGCCTTCAGTTCAACGAATGGATTCGCGCCATCTTCGAGCGATTCGATTTAATGCTCACACCGACACTGCCGACCGAAGCATATCCGGCCAAAGGTCCGATGCCGTCCGAGATCAACGGCAAGAAGCTGGACAATCCGCTCGAAGCGGTGGTGTTCACGTATCCGATCAACCTGAGCGGGCATCCGGCGGCATCGGTGCGCGCGGGATTTACCGATAGCGGGATGCCCTGCGGCCTACAAATTGTAGCAGAGCGTCATCGCGACGATTTGGTGCTGCAGGCCTCGTATGCTTACGAACAGGCGCGCCCGTGGAACGCCAAGTGGCCGGAGATCTAGCAACGCGGCCCTAAAACGCTACTTCTCGTCTCCCACATCGAGCGAGCCTCAACGCGGCGCTTCACGTAGGCGATTGGCGACTGCATTGCGGCGCGCTTCGTAGCGCTCGAGGGATCGATTGACGACCGGCGCGCCATGGAACCGCAGCTCGACTCCGCGCTCGAATCGCTCCAGAACATCTTCGGGCACCGAAGCGCCGTGCGATGCGTGATGTGCGCTGAGGCGCGCGACGACCAGTGCATGGGCTTTGCGCTCGCACGCGTCGCCGAACTTTCCGCGAATCGCCCATTCGAGGAGCCGTTGTAGCCGCGCTCCGCCCGCGATCGGCTTGACCGGATTGCTGGTGCGATGCGCGTTGGGCAGCTGCTCCATCGACCACACATTGGCGGCCAAAAGGTCGTCCGCATTGCCGGCCAGCGGCTCGGCCTGGGCCAGCTCGCGCGTGATGTAGTGATCGCGCCGGGACAGCGCGAGATGGTCCTGCGAAAGATAGTAGTTGGGGCAAAAGACTTTTCGCGAGACCATGCGCGATAGCGAGCCGAGCATAACAAAGGCCAGTGCGAGACGGCGCTCGGCCACGATTGCCAAGACGTCGACGTCGGCATCTTCTTTGGCGTCGTCGGCGGCGACCGACCCAGTCAGCATCACGCCTCGCACGAAGGGGGCATACTGAAGCCATCGTGCCACCCGCCGCGCGCGATACTTTAGGAGTTGCGCACGGCGGCGACGGGCGCCACGAACACTCGCAAGTTCCTCGCGACCCCTCAGAAA
The DNA here is from genome assembly GCA_035294805.1 of Binataceae bacterium (SeqCode). Classification (GTDB taxonomy): domain Bacteria; phylum Desulfobacterota; class Binatia; order Binatales; family Binataceae; genus DATGKG01. The sequence continues at coordinate 1,463 of DATGKG010000291.1, forward strand.
GTAGAAGCCGTCGCGCTCGGAAACGATGTTGCGCAACGGCGGCCGGCCAAGACGCTCGAGTAATTCAGCTTGGGTGATTCGAATGCGACTGTAACGCCAGAGTTCGTCGAGGGTGACCGCACAGTCGAATACGTCGCCGTATATCACCGCATCGATCAGATCGAGTTCGTCACAGACGCCGCGAAGCGTTTCGATCAAGCGTCAGCCCCCATCAGCTAGCCTTACCACGGGTGTGAAGTAATGTCGCGAGGTGGTTCACCCTGCGAATTGTTTCTTCACCGTCGCGAATGCCTCGTCGGTCACGTTTAATGTGCGCTTGATGTGCTCCTCAGAATGCGCCGCCGACAGGTGCGCCGTATTCGAATCGGTCTTCGACTGTTTATCCGCGGCATCACCGCGGCTGTGTAGCCTCAGCTCTTCGCGGACGCGAACAAATTGACGAAGTCCGGCAGGTCGAGCGTGCCGATCATCTTCTGCTGGTCGTCGAGAATTTCGAAGATCGCATTTCCTTCCGGCCGGATGCTGTAAAACACGATGCATCCGTCGGCGCCGCCGCCTTCGCTATGGGGCTCGCCCGGTGGCGTGGAGGTATAGGTGCCCACGCGGCGAACTTCCTTCAACTTGCCGTCGGGCTCGTAAAAGCGATGCTCGCCCTGCACCACCAGCGTGTTGGTATGCGCCTTATGGCGGTGGAGAAAGATGCGCTGGTCGGCGTCGAACTTGACGATGAAATCGACGATGCGCTTTTCCGCGTCGACATCGAGCACCGCAAAAACGAAATGCTTGAAGTCGCCGAGCGACTGCCATCGGATGTTGCGATCATCGAAATTATAGGTGGCGTTGCTGGCCATCGATTTGTCCTCACGTGATTTCGTCCCTCGCTCCTATGACGGGAACTGTTTTTTCACCATCGCAAATGCGTCATCTGTCACCTCCAGCGTGCGCTTGATGTCCTCCTCGGAATGCGCCGCCGACAGGAACCAGTTGTGGCGCGGATGTAGATACACGCCATGCTTCGCCGCCTCGCCGCAGAAAAGCTTGTTGCGCGAATGTTTGTCGCCGTCGGCCTTGAAGCTCATGTACGGCAATGCCGGAGGGCCTGACCACGTCACCTCGATGCTGTGGCTACGCGCCTGCGCGAGCATCCCGTCGCGCAGCATCTCGCCCAGCGTGCGCATCTTCTCGATGCCGCCGGTCGCTTCCAGTTCATCCAGCGTCGCGAGGCTGGCGGCCATCGGGACCGCGCTGGTGAAATACGATCCGGTGAAGAAAACCTCCGCGGCCGCTTTCTTCAGGCTATCGATGCCCATGCACGCGGAGAGCGGATATCCATTCGCGATCGCCTTGCAGTAGGTCGACAGGTCCGGACGCAGTCCGAACATCTCGCCGGAGCCGCCCATGTGCAGGCGGAAGCCAGCCCGGACGTCGTCGAGTATCAGCACCATGCCGTTGCCGTCGCAGATTTTTCGCACGCCGCTGAAAAATCCTTCGACCGGCAGCTCCGAATCGTGACCCGCGTCATGACGGAACGGCGAGATGATGAGCCCCGCCATCTTGCCCGGATTCTCCTCGACGACGCGCTGGATGCTCGCGAGGTCGTTATAGCGGAAGTACACGATATTGGCGCGATCCTCCGGCGTCACGCCGTTGGGTACAGGCGTCACCCATGCATGCGCGCCGTGATAGGCGCCCTCGGCCATCGCGATTTTCGGCCGTCCCGTCGCATGGCGCGCGACCTCGGTCGCCCAAGTGCATACGTCGGAGCCGTTCTTCGCGAATGCCGCCCAATCGGCGAAAGGCGTGATCGATACCAGACGCTCCGCGAGCTCGACCCATCGCGCGGTGGGGGCATTGAAGCAGTTGCCTTCCGCAGCTTGCTTGCGCACCGCCTCCTCGACGCGTTGATTGAGGTGGCCGACAACGATCGGACCGTAGGAGCACATGTAGTCGATGTATTCGTTGCCATCGACATCGAAGATGTGCGCACCCTGGCCGCGCGCGAAGAACGACGGATACGAACCCGGGGTCAGAAGTAGCGGCGTCTGATGCCCATAGATGCCCCCGGGGACAACCTTCTTCGCGCGTTCGAACAGGGCTTCGCTTTGGGTGAACTGATACGGCTTCACGATGGGGTCCTCGCGTGCGCAGCGGCGCGCACGTTCGCGCAGCGGCGCTAATGATGATGATGACGAGAATCCTACGCTGGCGCGTGGCGCGAAGTGAAGAGATGAAAACAAAGGCGCCGAGGCGGCGGGTTAGCGCACGACCCTCGGCATCCATTAATGCGATAAATTTGGGCGATATTATTGGCGAACGGTCAGGTAGACGGCTTTGCCGGCAGCGCCGGGAATCAGTCCGACACGCGCGATTTCCTCACGGAAGATGGCGCGTGAGAGCGGCTTGCATAGCACCGCCGATGCGCCGAGCTGGTAGCATTCGGCGATATCGCGGTCGTAACCCGAGCTGGTGATGACGAAGAGCGGCACATCCTCACAGGCCGTGCTGCCTCGCACCGCGGACAGGACCGAGAAGCCTCCGTTATCGGGAAGGCGCAGGTCGACCATGAAGAGGTCGGGGCGATCTTCCGTGGTAAAATGCCCAATCAGCTCGACTGCCTCATCGGCGTTTTGCGCATGGATGAGTTCGATACATTCGCCGAGGACTTGGCGCGCCACCGTCAGCGCGACGAAGGCGTGATCGGGATTGTCCTCGACCAGGAGAATCCGGACCCCGATGGGTTCGCTCGGTGTCTCGACTTTTCTGCTTCGTTGGAGTTCTTCTTTCATGTTTTTCCGGCGCTCAAGTTCGAGACGATCATGGTATCAGGAGGATTCGTCCCTGCCCCCACAAACTCACTTATTTGTCGGGAATCACACCCGGCGGAAAGACTACGATCCAATTGCCGTGCCATTTGGCGAAGTGGAGTCCCTGACCCGCTCGGCTTGAGAAGATACAGTCGCATCAGCCATGCTGCATGGAAGGCTAACTGGTCCTGGAACATCACTAATGCTGAATAATTGCCACGGTTCGACTTGGTAGCGCAGCGCTTTTGATACAGTGCATCACGATCCGACCGGCATGCTGCACCATCGAAGTAGCGCCAACGAGACAAGCGCTCCGCGCTCGATGTGCCACGCTGAAACACACGCGAAAGCCCGATGTGCCAACCATCGTCGCAAAATCGAACTTCAAATAGGATGAGGGGGACTGCGCGTTGACTTTTGCCACTCGCCTGTCGCAATCAAAACTGTTTAATCATCCCGCGGTCCGGCGCTACGCCACGCTCATAAATGAGGACCTGAGCGCCACCTACTCGCGCGATATCCAGAAGTGGCTCGTGATTGCGCCGATCATCGGCGTGGTCACCGGCCTGTTCATCACGGTTATCGCGACGCTGATCCTCGACATGATTTGGGTCCGCGTCCTGCCCTACTATTTGTTACATCATGAAGTCATTCTGCCGGGTCTGGCGATCGGATTCCTGCTCACCGGCATCATCATGCAGTACGGCACGCCGGATCCCGATGAGCATTCGACGGAAGAGATCATCCGCTCGTATCACGAGCATCAGGGCGACATCGGCGTGCGTTCGTTCTGGTGGAAAATCCTCGCGGCGGTCACCACCGTCGGATCGGGCGGCAGCGCCGCGCTGGAAGGACCCAGCATCTACGGTGGCGGCGCGATCGGTTCATGGCTATGGACGAAGCTGCGCCGCTTCGGACTGGAGCCGCGCGACCGACGCATCATGCTCATCAGTGGAGCAGCCGCGGGAATGGCGGCGGTGTTTCGCGCGCCGCTGACCGGACTCGTGTTCGCGCTGGAGATGCCTTACAAAGACGACCTCGCGCACGAGGCGTTGCTGCCGTCGCTCATCGCGTCGGTGGTGGCCTACGCGACGCTGGTGGCATTCGTCGGCTCGCAGCCGCTGTTCGGATTCGCGGGCAGCACCACTTTCAATGAGACCGATCTGATGTGGTCAGCGCTGCTCGGTGCGATCATCGGCGGCGTCGCGATCGTTTATGACATCACCTTTCGACGCGTACGGCGCTTCTTCGTGACGCTGCAAATTCCGCACGTCGCGAAGCTGTTGATGGGCGGGCTCGGCACGGCGCTATGCGGACTGCTCTTCGTCTACCTTTACAACGGCACGCTGATTCCTATCGGTCCCAACTATGAGGCGGTGCGCGAAGTCCTCGCGCGGCCGCATCCGTCGCAGATCCTCATCGTGTTCGCGATCCTCAAGCTCGGCGCCACCATCTGTTCGCTTGGCTCCGGCGGTGTAAGCGCGATGTTCGTGCCGCTGCTGCTGGCGGGAGGATGCATTGGAAACGCATTCGGTCAGTCCGTCGTGCATAGCAACGCGGTTGATCTGTATGCGGCGGTCGGCATGGCGGCCTTCATTTCGGGAGGCTACAAGACGCCGCTCACCGCGGTGGTGTTCGTGGCGGAGACGACCGGCGGGCATTCGTTTTTGATTCCGAGTCTGATCGGCGCAGCGGTCGCATATGCGGTCTCGGGCGAAGCGTCGGTCTCGGGCGATCAGCGTTTGCATGAGATGGTGAAAATCGCGGAACTCAGCGGCGCCACCGTGCGCGAGGTGATGCAAACCAACGTCGTCGGCGTGCAGGCCGACATCTCGGTGCGCGATTTCCGCGCGAGTATCGCCGCGCGCCATCATCACACCATCTATCCCGTCTACGAGCGCGAAAAAGTGATCGGCGCCATCGAAACCGGGGTGCTGCCGACGACCGATCCGGCACGCTGGGACGAGCAGAAGGTCGGCGACCTCGCGACCCGCAAAGTTACCCGCGTGCCATCCAATTGCGATCTCGCGGAAGCGCTGCGGTTGCTGACGCGGGAGGACGGCGATCAGATGTTGCTGGTCACCGACGACAACGACGCGTTGGTCGGCATCGTGACCAAGACCGACATCCTGCGCAGCCTCCAGAATGGTGGCCGGCAAATTTCAAGCCCCGTTCACGTTCCCGCCTGAACGAAGCCGGTATGTCGGCGGCATGTCAATCGCCACCGTCACTACGAACAGAGGAATGAAATCGAGAAAGACTCGGGTCTCGCTGAGTATGCCGAATACGGGGAGCGCGACGAGTATCGCCAGATACATGAGGCTCAGGCCGAGAAATCTCCCAGTATCGCGCAAGACAAGGAACGCGATGGCGCTCAGAATCAAGGCAACCATGGTGAACAGAAACAGCGGGCTAACGTGGAACCCTACATTGCGCAAGATCCCGTAACGTATGTCGAAATCGCTGAGGTTGGGAACGAGCCGATAGTGAAAGTAGTTGGTAACGTCGGCGTCTCCTATTTTAATCCGGTTCAAGCCCGCGCGCCCCTGGAGGATCCAGATCATCGCGGCGCCCGCGATCAGACAAGAAATGCCGGACGCAATCATCTTTCGATCAAGGCGCGCACCGAGCATCCATCGAAGCACCGGATCGACGATCATCCAACCAGCCATGAATTGGGCGGTCTGACGATTGAAAATCGCCACCGCGTAAAGGGCGACGAACCACCAATGTGACCGGCGCGCGGCGACCATCGATACGAACGCCATAAAGAAAACCGGTTCCAAGCTGTCCCATGGATAGAACAGCGGGCACAGCAGGAAGGCAAAGCCCGCATGATAGATCGCCAGGCCGGCTAAACCGCTGAGGTTCCAACTCAGAAAACCTCCCACCACTAAAGCGATGAAAATCAACAGGAGGTATGCCCTCACGTCGTTGCCGAGTAAGCGAATCAGTAAGGGTGCAACAAGACGACTCTGGTACAGCGGCCACTCCGGCCGCCCGGCCATAACGCCCTGTGCGACCGCCACTGGACGAGTCAGGTTTAGAAATAGTACGAGGCGCATCTGCGCCAAGGCGCAGAGTATCGCCAAAGATGCCCCTGTGAGGTACGGCCTTAATTTCCGGGCTGTCTCGATGCCGAGAGGATGTCCACGCGAGGTGGATGATCCAGCTAGTTGCTCGTCAGCGACCAATTCGCGACATTCTCAAAGTTAGCGATTTCGATTCAACT
>DATGKG010000292.1:0-9810 GCA_035294805.1 Binataceae bacterium (SeqCode)
AGGCCCACGCGCACAGCTACGCCAACCGCGAGCGCCACTCGAACGGCGAGGGCGACTCGAACGGTGACGGCTACGCCAAGAGCTACTCCGACCGCGACCGAAACTCGCAGCGCCACCCCAACCGCGACCGTTACGCGTACGGCGAGCGCCACTACGAGGGCCACCGAAACGGCGAGGGCTACTCGAACGGCGACTGCAACTGCGACCGCTACGCGAACTGCGACGGCGACGCCGACTCGAAGCGCCGAGGCGACCATCGCGCCGTCACCGACTTCGAGCCCGACGCCGATTCGCGTCCAACTCGAGTTCGACTCTATCTAACCGCTAACGCGTCTTGGACGAAGTGCATCGGGCGCGCTTGACGACCACGCCGCCGCCCGCGAATGCCGCACCTTTTTCGAGGACGATTTCGCACGAGCGGACGTCGTCAGGAAGCTTGCGCTTAAGCTGCGCGATCGTGTTCGCGTATCCGCATACAATCCAGTAGCCGCGCGGGCTCGCCGGCAACTGCCAGGTCTGAATGATTTCGTCCTTCGCGGTGCGCTCGTCGTCGTACTTCAGCGATGCCCGCTCTTCGGGCGGTCCGTCGAAAATCGTTGCCGAGGAAAGTTCGGCAGGCATCTTCGAATAGTCGATGCTCCACGCCTCGGGCGCGGCGGCCTTCTGCTCGACGGAAATTGTCGATGGACATTCGATCTGCGCTTGGGCCGTTGCGGCGCAGATGACGAATATACCGACGACTAATCCGATCGCGAAGCGGCTCACTCGGTGTCGAGGCCTTCCATCATCGGCAGGCCGAATGCGCTCTTGCCGAGGAATTCGAGGCTCTCGTCGCTATCGAATGGATGATAGAGCCCGGCGCGCACGTCTCTGAACAATCGTTCCAACGGCAGCCGCTTGAAGTATGAGGAGCCGCCAACCGCTCGCAGCGCGAGGTCGACCACCTTCACCGAATTCTCGATCGCGATCATGCGCGCGGCCACCGCGCGGCGCGACCAACTCGCCGGATGGTCGCTGTCGACCTCGCCGGCGGCTTTGTACATCGCGGCGCGCGCGCCTTCGATCAGCATGTCCATCTCGCCGACCTTGTTGTACACGCTCGGCAGATGACTCATCGGATGCTTGAGCGGGAAGCGCTTGCGATCCTTCATAAACTCGACGGTGAAATTGCGCGCCGCCACCGCGATGCCGATATAGGGTGCGCCGATGGTGAACGGCGCCTTGGCGAAAACCTTGGTCACGCGTCCGCTGCGCGAGACCGGGCGCGTCAACACCACGGCCGATTCGGGGATGAACGCGTCCTTGAATTCCGAGCTGCGCGATGCGGTCGAGCGCATGCCCATCACGTTCCAGTCGTCCTTGAATGCGAAGCCCTCGGTTTTGCGCGGCTCGATGAAGCAGGTGAGTATTGTCGTTCCTTCCGGTGCGTCCTCCCACGCCGCTTCGAAGAAAAACATATCCGCCGCGATGCTCTGGGTGCCGAAGATCTTACGTCCGTTGATGATCCATCCACCTTCGACACGGCGGGCGGCGGTGCGCGGACGCAGGTTGATGACGGCATTGTCGGGCTCGGAGCCGGAGCCCGCCACGATCAGCCGTTCGCTCGCGATGCGCCGAAGCTTCTGCTCGACGTTGGGCCACTTGAACTTGCGATGCAGGTCAATCAATAGCCCCAGCGTGTTGAAGTGCATGTTAATCGCGAGCGCAGTCGCGCCGCATCCTTGCGCCAGCCGCTCTTGCGCCTTGACGCGCTCGAGCAGCGTCGCGCCGAGCCCGCCCAGCTGCTCCGGAATGATGAGGACCGTGTAGCCGGTCTCCTTCAGGCGCGCATAATTCTCGTGCGGGAACGACGCTTCCTCGTCATGCTGCGCGGCGCGCGGCGCAAACTCGTCGGCAAGCGAGGCGGCGAGGTCGACGAAGCGCTGCTCACGCTCGGTATTAAGTTGATTCATCGCCGCTCTTCTCCCTTGTCAGATCCACGCGTCATGGCCCGGCATGTAGTTCATGTTGTTTTGCGCAGGATTACGATTCACCAGCGGCCGCATGTACAGCGGATGCTTCATGCTGCGGACTTCATGCTCGATGGTGAACAGCTTAGTACCGGTTTCTGGATCGACGATGTCGCGGAAGCGATACTGATGTTGATCGCTTTCCTCGAACACGAGTCCCTTCTCGACCAGCTTGCGATGCGGTCCGGAAAAATCCGCGACATAGACCTGCACATGATGTCCATCATAGTCGGGGATCGCGCCGTCCGTTTCGCGGAAACGGAAATGCTGCGCCATGCCGACCGGAACATTTGCAAACGGGCCGGCAGCGTCTTTGTCCATCGATGCAGGGGTGCCCATCACGTTGCGATAAAACCGCGCGATGCCCTCGGCGCTGTGCGGCGGCACGTCGAATTCCACATACGCGATGCCGAGCGCCATCGGGCCGAGGTAAGGGCTGGGCGCGAAGCATCTGATTCGATTGCCCCACGGGCATCGGGCCTCGACATACATGTCATGCTCGGTGAAGTCGTAGCAGGTGCCGTCGAGACGTTTGCGCAGACGTGTAAGCCGGTTCACCAGCGCGTCGCGATCAGGGACTACAAGTCCGACGTGACCGCGCACCACCTGCGGCTTGGCGGTGGGGAGATGAAACTGGCTGCGTCCGATGTTGACCCACATATTGTTGATGCTGGTCATCAGATAGGGATCGCGCGTGAGCCCCAATCCGACCACATAGAAGAGCGTCGCGAGCTGCTGATCGGGAACCGTTACGTTCACGTGCTCGAGCGCGACGATATTGCCCAGGTCCTCGGTCGCGCGGTCGAACTTCTTGTCCATCGGAGCCTCCACTCGGGTTCGGCGCCGCATCCTAGCGGTGCCTGCAATGCCGATTTACCACGAACCGAGGCGCGCCGAGAAATGCGTCGATCGCTCCAAAAGCTTCGTTACGGGAAGGTTTCATTGTGGATAGACGGCGCGGCGGTCAATTCTGACCGGGAACTTCCGATGGTACTTTAATGTTGTTGCTGATGATGAGGGGGGCGGATGAGGTGGTCGTAGCGGTGGCGTGGAATTCTCCGTCGGCGGCGCAAGGGCGCTCCCCGTACAGCATCGATGCCGATGCGCCGATTCTCCGGCGTTCCTCCGTTTTCCCAACTGCGCATAGCCCGCAGCTGATTCGACGGTCCATCTACATCTTGTTCTTATTGACGTACAGTTTGGGCTTTACGGCGATTGCTTGCGCACAGAACCAGATCCTCACCATCGAGATCTACGACAAGCCCGCGATGTTTCGTCCCGATCATCCGAAAATCAAGGTTGGCCAGACCGTAAAATGGATCAACAAAGGAGAGACCGTTCACACCGTCACCGCTGATCCATCGCAAGCGCCTGAGCCAGGTTGGGTCAGCGTGCCGGCGGGTTCTGAGGAACTCGACTCCGGCTACATGAGTCCCGGCGATACCTTCACTTATCAATTCAAGGTCGCAGGAGTTTATAAGTACTTCTGCCTGACTCACGAACAGGAGGGCATGCGGGCGCAGATCGAAGTCGAGAAGTAACCTCGCAAGAGCAGCGGTCTTTTGTAAGGAATTTTTATCGAGATACGCAACCGGACTTTGTGCGGTGGCGCTGGGCAGGAGGTGGTTGTGAGGCGGGCGAAGCATTTTGTTGCATGTTGGATGCTCGCGATCGTGGTCGTGCTAGCCACGTCGAGAAATGGTCGTGCGGAAGAATCCTCGTCAGGGCCGGCGAATGCGGGAAAGGATCCTCCCGCGGCGAAACTGAAAGCGAGCGATTACCGCGCATTGCTGGATGAACTCGCGGCCGAGCGCAAGCACATCGACGCGCTGGAGAAGAAGGTCATGGAACTGGAGACCTCGAACCTTCAGCTTCAGCAGAGCCAGACTGCGTTGCAAAGCGACACCTCGCAAACCCACAAGCAGGTCGCGAACATTCAGAAGACCCTCGACACCCAGCTGGGGCCGTTGGGATTCGGCGATCGCATCAATTCGTTTTTCGGTCAGCACACTTTCTCGATCGTCGGCAACGCCGCGGCCGGATTCGCATACGCTCGCATCCCGGCAAAGAGCGACGCCACCTTCGAGCTCAACATCAATCCGATCATCAGGCTCTCAGACTGGATTAATTTCTATGGCAGCGTTCACGCAGAGGTCGCGACCGGCGGCGCCACCTCGGTCGAACCGCTGCTGGCCAACTTCGAGATCTTTCCCTTCGGATGGGAGGCTCCTTTCGAATTGATCGCGGGACTTTTCGATGAGCCCTTCGGCGATTTTTGGGAGACCCAGTACCATAACTGGGTTAACCCATTCATTACACCGCCACTGCCTTATAACAATGAAGCCATCGGACCGTCGAGCGGGCTCGGATTACAGGCGCGTGGAGGTATTCAGTTCGGCCAGCCAGGGCAGGATGCTGACTACACCGTCTGGATCGATTCCGGACCGAACTTCGAGTCGGCGCCCGGTGTCAACGCAATTCCGGCGCCCGTCGTCGGTGAAGTCTTCAACACTCTCACCGGAATCAACCTCGCTACTAACGGTAAGGGCTTTGGCGGACGATTCCGAATCTATCCACTCCCGGTGGATGCTGACCTTGGGCGTCTGGAGCTGATGGCAACGACGTATGACGGCCATTGGCTGGATTCGAACTGGTACTATTCGTGGGGCGCGGGCTACGTCTATCGCGTCGGCCCGTTTCGAAGCCGCGGCGAATGGGTGCAGAGCTATCGTTCGATGCCGAGTCTCAGCGGCGCGGCCGCGTATCCAGGATGCTGCGGCCACGACAATCGACAAGGATGGTTCATACAATTGGGATATGCGCTGTATGGAATCCCGCATCCGGACCTCGGCGACTTTCTCGAACGCCGCTTCGATAAGGGCGAACTCCTGATCCGCTACTCCGGGATGAATCAACGGGCTATCGTCGCGAACGATATCTCCGCCATCGCTACGCCGGACTTCAACGGTTCGCCGGCCGTCTATCAGCCGCATGCGCGCGAGGTGGCATTCGGTTTCGATTACTGGTTTGCGCCTTCGATCGTATGGAAGACGGAAGTTGACCTCGAGCTGCCGCGCGCGGGCGGTCAGTTGTATACCTTCGGCGGTGCGGCGGCGGTCCCGACCCTCAGCTCGATTGGCAGCACCGAGAACGATGTTGCGGTGATGACACAAATGGTCGTCGGGTTCTGAGCGGAGGTTGGTATGCGCCTCAAGTCATTCTTCGCGGTTATCTTCATATCCCTCGCGCTTACCGGCGCTCCGACTAACGCGCAGTCGGGGGAAGCGACGCCTGAGCAACGGCAGCACCATCTCGAGCTGTACCGTAAGGGCGCGAAGTTGTGGCCCATCTACTGCAATCATTGCCATAATGCCCGCGATCCTGCGGAGTTTGCCCCCTACCAATGGGACCAAATACTGATGCACATGCGGACCATGGATAACATGCCGGCTGAGGACGCCGACGCGATACTTGAATTCGTCAAGACCGCCCGCTGAAACTTTTCAGGTGCGTCAAGACCATCACTTCAGGCGCAAAACGACACAGAATATCGATTAAACCGCGATTCTGGTTGGCAAGATATTTGCCTATTTGAAGCGCGGGGGTCCCGAGATCTCAGACCGTCGCATCGGCGCACGCTGGTTGTGCGCCACTGCATTTGTGGACGCCCGTAGGCGCAATGAGGAACACTGCTCTAAGAACCCGATTGATTGGCGGCTTCCTGCTGATCGCGATGGTAGCCGGCGCGATCGGACTGGTGGGAATTGTCGATCTCGGCTCGATGCGTCAGGCGGATGAGAAGCTCTATCGGGCGCATACCGCGCCGCTGCCTGAACTCGCTCATCTGTCCCTGGCCTTTGATAAACAACGTGTAGCATTGCGCGACTTTCTGGCTGCCAGGACGTCCGAGAACAAGGCCCGCTTCGAAAGTCAGATCAACACGCTTACCGGCGGGCTCGAAAAGTCCGCCGCCGAATTCGAGGCTTCACAGGGAAAAGACCTGTCGTTCAATGAACGCGCGGTGCTCGCGCAATTCAGCAAAGCGCGCGAGCTCTACGAGGATCTCACTCGCCAGGTTCTCGAGGCGGGAAAAGCCGGCCGCCCCTACGACGGCTGGGCGATTCTGTGGGGACCTAAATACGCGAAGGTATCGATGCGCGTGCTCGGGTCGCTGGAAGCGATCCAGCAGCTCGAGATCGCCGATGCCAAAACCGCGATCGAAGGAAACAGTGCGCTCGCTGCGCAGACTTCGCGCACCCTGACCGTCGCCATTCTGATCGGAGTGGCGCTCGCGATCGCATGCGGACTGTTGTTGACCTTCTCGATCACTCGTCCGGTCCAGGCCATGGTCAATGTTCTCCATGCAGTTGCCGCCGGCGATCTCGACCAACGGCTTGCGATTGTCTCGAAAGATGAGATCGGCCAGATGGCCGGCACCATGAATCAAACCATCGACCGGCTCAGGGAATCGCGCGACAAGCTAATCGTTGCCGGCCAGGCGGCACTCGCCGCGTCGCAAGCGAAATCGGAATTCCTCTCCAGCATGTCACATGAGATCCGCACCCCGATGAACGCGGTGCTCGGAATGTCCGATCTTCTCGCCGAGACCGAACTGAACAGCGAACAGCAGCGTTACCTCGCGGTGATAAGAGACAACGGCGCTTCGCTGCTGGAACTGATCAACAGTATCCTCGATCTTGCGAGGATCGAAAGTGGCAGGCTTCAGGTCGAGCACGCGGACTTCGATCTTTCCGACCTCATCGACAAGACGCTGGCCAGTTTCGCGGTCCGCGCGCATAGCAAGGGGCTGGAGCTGGCAGCGAAGATCGCGCCCGGCATCCCGCAGCATTTGATCGGCGATCGCCTGCGCCTCCGCCAGATCCTCGTCAATCTGGTCGGCAATGCGCTCAAGTTCACCGAAACCGGCGAAGTCGTATTGCTAGTCGAGAACGATCCCGAGGCGAACCAACTCGGGCATTTGAAATTTAGCGTCAAAGACACCGGCGTCGGCATCCCGGCCGACAAGCTCGATTCGATTTTCAATGACTTTACTCAGGTCGACTCCTCGACCACCCGCAAATACGGCGGCACCGGACTCGGACTGTCGATCGTGACGCGGTTGGTCGGTCTGATGGGCGGCCGCATCTGGGTCGATAGCGAGGAGGGCAAGGGCAGCACCTTCAGCTTCACCGTCGGCTTCGCGCTCGCGTCGAAGACAATCACTGCAAAGCCGAACCTGCTGCCGGATTTGGCGGGAATGCGGATGTTGATCGTCGACGATAACGCGACCAATCGCGAAATCGCGCGCGAGATGGTGATCAGCATCGGAGCGATCGTTCAGGAAGCGGAATCCGGGCCGCAAGCTATCGCCGCGGTGCGCGAAGCGGCGCAGAAGGCCCATCCGTTCAAGATGATTCTGCTGGACATGCGGATGCCGGGTATGGACGGGCTCGAGGTCGCGACGCGCATTCGCGAGGAAATGCAGCAGCAGGCCCCGCTCATCCTGATGCTCTCGTCCGACGACCTTGCGCCACAGCTCGCACGGATGCAGGAATCGCGGCTCGACGCATACCTGGTCAAGCCAATTACGCGCCGCGAGTTGTTCGATGCGATCGCGAAAGTTCTCGCGCGGGCGCGGTCTATCGTGATTGCCCCCGAGCCGGCCAAGCCGGATGGTGCGGTGGTGGCGAAGGCGGGAGACGTGCCGCCGGCGCATATTCTGGTCGCGGAAGATTCGCCTGATAATCGGCTTCTCATCACCGCATATCTGAAGAACACGCGATGTACCGTGGACTTCGCCGAGAACGGTCAAATCGCCGTTGAGAAATTCACGCAGAACAATTACGACCTCGTGCTGATGGACATCCAGATGCCGATCATGGACGGCCATGAGGCGACGCGCTCGATTCGGCAATGGGAACGTGAGCACGATTCACCGCACACCAACATCGTCGCGCTGACGGCGTCGGCATTCGATGAGCAGGAAGCGAAAACCCGCGAAGCCGGATGCGATGCGCACGTCGCCAAGCCGGTGAAGAAGGCGACCTTGTTTGGAACCATCAGCCGCTACGCGCAGCCTCTGCACTCCATCGGTGATACGCGCACGCTGACCGCGAGCGACGAGGAATCCCGCCGCTTCGCATAGTTCGCGCTATCCAACTACCGGCACACCGCCCGCTCGTATTAACATTAAGAATAGCGGCAACCGCCGCGAAATCGTCATGCGCACCACGCATCGAGTGATAGTCAATGGCCAAGCCCACGAAGTCGCGGTCGACTATCGCGAAACTCCGCTACTGTATGTTTTGCGCGATGAACTGAAACTCAGGGGAACACGCTTTGGATGCGGCACCGGCGAGTGCGGCACGTGCACCGTGCTCATCGATGGGCGCGCGGCAAAGTCATGCGAGGTTCCATTGTGGTCGGCCGAAGGCAAATCGATCACAACCATCGAAGGTCTCGGGACGCTCGAGCGGCTGCATCCCCTGCAGCGGGCGATTCTCGACTTCCAGGCCGGACAGTGCGGCTACTGTCTCTCCGGCATCATCATGAAGGCGGCAGAGCTGGTGCAGAGCGATTCGCCCCCGACGCGGACGAAGATCGTCGACGCGCTCAAGGCAAATCTATGCCGATGCGGCGCGCATTCGCGAATCGTCAAAGCAATCGAGTCGGCATGGAAGGAGATCGCGGAGGCTGTGCAGCGATGAGCAAGCCGCTGCCATGGAGCCTCGCGGAAAATCCGCGCCTCGAAAACTGGCTGGACTTTAGCGAGCGCGGCGTCGCGCGCGTGTTCACCGCCAAGGTGGAGCTGGGGCAGGGCATCATCACCGCGATGGCGCAGATCGCCGCCGAAGAGTTGCGCCTACCGCTCTCGCAAATCGTCGTGGTGTCGGGCGACACGCGTCGTTCGCCGAACGAGAGCTACACCGCCGGCAGCATGTCGATCGAGATCGGAGGAATGTCGCTCCGAATCGCATGCGCTGAGGCGCGCGAAGCAATCATCGCCGAGGCGGCCGCGATGCTCGAAGCAGAGGTCGCGCGAGTCAGCCTCGCGGACGGCGCGATTCTGCTCGACGGAAAGCATTCGAGTCTCGATTGCTGGCAGGTCGCGACTCGGGTCAATTGGCGGCACGCGATCGATGGTAGTGGTGCGTTCAGCAACCCAGAGCGTTCCATTGGCAAAAGCATCGCGCGGTTCGATCTACCGGCGAAGGTCGCCGGCGGCGCATTCATCCAGGATCTCGAACTTCCCGGCATGCTGCACGCGCGCGTCCTCCGGCCTCCTTCGAATAGCGCGCGGTTGCAGTCGCTCGATATCGCGGCGGCCGAGCGTTTGCCCGGTGTGGTGAAGGTCTGGCGCAGCGGCGATTTCGCCGGCGTATGCTGCGAGCGCGAATATCAGGCGCTCAAGGCGCTCGAAGCTTTGCGCGCGTCGGCCACATGGATCGAGGACGAATCCTCGATCGATCAGAACTGGAAGGAGTCGCTGCCGAAGTTCCGTTCGATTGACAGCGAGATCGAGCACGGCACGCGCCCCAGCGCGATCGGCGATGTGATTCGCGTCTCGGCGACTTACTTGAAACCTCCGATCGCGCACGCGGCGATGGGACCTTCGTGCGCGCTCGCGCTCTTCGACGAAGGCAAGCTGACCGTCTGGACGCACTCGCAAGGCGTCTTTCCGTTGCGCGCGGCGCTCGCAATCGCGCTCGGCCTCGAGGAGCAGAGTATCACCGTCATCCACGTGCAAGGCGCGGGATGCTACGGACACAACGGTGCCGATGACGTTGCGCTGGATGCGGCT
>DATGKG010000293.1:0-6602 GCA_035294805.1 Binataceae bacterium (SeqCode)
CGTGGGAGAGGGCACCGAGCTTTCGATATCGATTCCGCTGGCCGATGCGGCGCGCGAATACCTCAATGGCGCGGCGCCAGGCATCAATCCAAATATGTCGCAAAATATCGCGCAAAACGGCGCATCGCAGCCGGTGACTTCGACGAGTGATGGTGCTCATAACGTGTCAACCACGATTCTGGATCCGTCGCCGACCGTGCAACTGAACGCCGCGGCCGACGTGATGAGGGGGCGGTAATGAAAGGGCGTTTGCTGATCGTCGACGACGAGCGCGGCATCGTCATCGCGCTCAAGGGACTCTTCTCCAAGGAAGGCTACGAGGTCGAGACCGCGGAGTCCGGCGAAGAGGCACTCGAGAAAGTCAAAGCCGCGCCGTTCCACGTCATCATCACCGATTTGAGCATGAAGGGAATGAGCGGACTCGACCTGCTGCGCGAAGTACGCCACATCGACGCCGAATGCGCTGTGCTGATGATTACCGCATACGGCTCGCAGCGCATCGCGGTCGAGGCAATGAAGGCCGGCGCCGAGGATTATCTCCCCAAGCCATTCGACAACGACGAGCTGCGCATCAAGGTGCGCAAGGTGATGGAGAAGCAGCTCCTGAAGCGCGCGCATCAGCAGCTCAGCGAACAGGCCGCGCGCGAAGCCGGACGTTTCGCCGATATGGTCGGCGGTTCGCTCGCGATGGTGCGCGTGTACGAGACGATCGAGAAGGTCGCGCAAACTGACGCGACCGTACTGGTGCGCGGAGAATCGGGAACCGGCAAGGAACTGGTCGCGAAGGCGATTCATTTTCGCAGCCCGCGCGCCAATGGACCATTCGTCGCGGTGAACTGCGCGGCGTTCTCGCGCGAGCTGGTCGAAAGCGAACTGTTCGGTCATGAGAAGGGATCCTTCACCGGCGCCATCGCGCGGCGCGAAGGAAAGTTCGAGGCGGCCGAGGGCGGCACGTTGTTCCTCGATGAAATCGGCGACATGAACCTGGAGACGCAAGCGAAGTTGCTGCGCGTCATCCAGGAGAAGCGCTTCGAGCGCATCGGCGGCAACCAGTCGTTGTCTGCGAATGTGCGCATCATCGCAGCCACCAACCAGGACCTGGAAGCGATGGTGGCCGAGGGGCGCTTTCGCGAGGACCTCTACTATCGCATTAAGGTGGTGGAGATTCGCGTGCCGCCGTTGCGCGAGCGGCGTGAGGACATTCCGCGCCTGGTGCAGCATTTCCTCAAAGAGGCATGCGAGCGGTTCGGCACCGCGCAGAAGCCCATCAACAAGCAACTGACGCCCGAGTCGATGCGCGCATGCGTCGAAAATCCATGGCGCGGCAATGTGCGTTCGTTGCGCTCGGCGATCGAGCAGGCCGTAATCCTGTCCTCGGGCGACGAAATCACGCCGGCCGAACTGCTCGGCGGCGCAGCCACGGAGGTGGCAATGAAATCGGAGCATACAACAGCCGCGTCATCGGCGGCGGAGAACCACATCAACACGCATGAGCTCGGCGAGAACGGCAACGGCGGCAATGGCCTGCGTTTTCGCGAGGCGAAGGAAAAATTCGTCACCGAATGGGAGCGCGAATATTTTGTGCGCGCGCTGCGTTCGACCAACGGCAACATCTCGCGCGCGGCCGAGAAGGTCGGCATGTATCGGCAAAGTTTTCAGCAAAAAATGCGCGAGCTTTCAATCAGCGTCGCGGAGCTGGGACTGAAGGCCGAGGACGAATGAGGACTGCGAATCATGGATGAGAGTTCAACCACAACCACTTCATCGAGCGGCGCTTCGACCTCGTCGAGCCCGGGTGCGACGACGAATCCGACCAACAACTACTCGCCTCCGGTAAGTGGGCTGCCGATTCCGCCGCCGCTGCTCGCGCTGTTGTTGCTCATCGGCGGATTGCTGTTGCATGCGCTGTCGCGCGGCCCGCGCGAGGTCTATGCGCATCACGTGCTCGGCCTGCTGATCGTCGCGGGAGGCACCGGCATCTGCTTCTACGCGGCGGCGCTGTTCCAGGCGCGTGGCACCACCAAGAATCCGCAAGGCGAAGCCACCGCGTTCGTGGTCGAGATGCCGTACACCTTCACGCGCAATCCGATGTACCTGGGCATGACGCTGATTCTGTTCGGGTTCGCGGTTTTCTTCGCTTCGATCGCGATGCTGCTCGCACCGATCGCATTCGTGGTCATCATCGATCGGATGGTTATTCCGCTGGAAGAACAAAACATGGAACGCCTGTTCGGCGCGTCATACACCGATTACAAGACCCGCGTTCGGCGGTGGCTATAAAGGAGTAAAAAAATGTTTATCGAAAGAATTATGAATCTGTTCGGCGGCAAATTCCGGCGATGGATCAAAGCGCGGGAGGCGCGCGACCCCGAGGCGGTTTATGAATCCGCGATCGCGGACCGTGTGCGCCGCTATCAGCAACTGAAAGCCGCCGCAGCCGGCGTCATCTATATGCGCAGCAAGCTCGAGCGCGACCTCAAGCGCAAGACCACCGAGCTGGTTGAAGTCGCGGAGCAGGCGGTGCAGGCGGCCGACATGAACGAGGACCAGTGCGCGCTCATCCTGTTGCATCGCAAGCATGAGCTCGAAGCGGAGACCGAACGCCTCAAGGAAGAGCTGACGCAGCTTACCACCGAGGCCGAGGACGCGAAGAAGAACATCGTCTCGTTCAAGGACGAAATCGAAAAGCTGAAGGTCGAAAAGGTTCGCATGATGGCCCGGCTTCGCAACGCGCAGGCGCGCGTGCGCATCCAGCAGGCGCTCGAAAGTCTCTCCACCGACGAAGACGTGCGCTCGCTCGAGGAAGTGCGCGAATCGATCCAGCAGATGCTCGCCCAGGCCGGCGTCAGCCGCGAGCTGCATAGCGCGGAAGTCGAGGAGAAGCTCGGCGAGATTCGCCGCCGCAATGCCGAAGCGAAGGCGCAGACCGAACTCGACGACATCAAGCGTCGCCGCCGTGGCCTGGTGCCGATGGATGTGTTCACGCATAACGGCGCCAATGGCACGCCTCACGTGGGAAACTGAACGATGCAGAGCATCATGCGCATGACGATTGCTACGTTCGCGCTGGCTGGTCTTACCCTGGCGGCGTGCCGGATGACGCCCAACGAGGTGAAGGTGAATCTTCCCGGCGACCTGAAAACGCCTAACGATTCGATCAACGCCGTCGGCATCTTCGGCTGCGCCAACGTCAACCTGCACACCTCGATCGTATGCGCGGGGCGCGTGCCGCTGAGCCAGGGCAGCGCCATCGTCAAGGATGCGTGCTTCAGCGGCGACACCAACGTCGTCGTATGCACCGACACCAGCGCCATCAATCCGGTGCGATGCTCACCAGGCGCGGGCGCGCTGCTGATCGGCGGCAGCGGAAACGACGTTGTCGCTTATGCGCGCATGCGCTGAGGGATATCATGCGACGGGCAATGCTTCTCGGATTGGGGCTCGCCTTGATGCTCGCGGGATGCGACAGCAGGAATACCGCGCGCAGTGTCTTCGGTCGCGCCGACGTACACAACCTCGAGGCGATCTGCACCGGGAAGGTCGCACTAACCCAGGGCAGCGCTCAGGTGCGCGATAACTGTTTTTCAGGCGATACCAACATCGTTCTGTGCACCAACGAATCCCATCCGAACCCGGTGCGCTGCAAGGCCACCGCCGGGGTGCTGATGATCGACGGTGGCGGCGAAGACGTGATCGACTACGCGAGAATCCGCTAGGATGAATACATGCGCATTCCTGTAGCTCTTCTTGCGATGATCGGTGTACTGGCGCCCGGATGCTTCACCTACTCGGCGCCGGCGCCGCCTCCCACCTCGATGACGGCGTGGAGTCCGACCGGCAGCTTCAGCTTCAGTTCAGGCGGAAACTGCGCCGGGCAAATCAGTTTGGTGGGCGGCTTGGCAACGGTTACCGATCAATGCTTCACGAGCAGCTATAATGTCGTGGTATGCAGCGACAACACGATGGCGAATCTGGTCCGCTGCACTCCAGCGATCGGATCGCTAACACTTTCGGGTACCGGCAGCGATTCGATCTCCTACGCGCGGCTGAAGTGAATTCGCAAAAACAAAGCCACTTTTATCAACAAAGACGCGGGTTTCTTCGCGAAGAGGTTGCACTGGCAGCGTCCGAGAACCTGATCGTGAAAGTGCAAAAACAAACCCACTGCGAGCATCGCGAGCAGTGGTCCTGAGGCTCGGCGAAGGACCTCGAATGGCAAGGTCAGAGCGAAAGAACAAACCCACCTCCACTTCCGCGGCAGGATCGGAAATCGGAAATCGCAAAAACAAACCCATTAAGCGCTAAGGCGAATAAACGACGAAACTTGTGATATTCGCCAGAATTTCGCTCGCCCACTGACCGACGGCTCCGCCAAATCTCCTAGCGCCGGAAGAGCTGCGACTCGTCAATGGGAATCTTCAGCGCGTAGCGGCGCATCCAATCCAGCGCGACCTGCGAGCTGAGCAGCTTCACCCAATCGCGCGTGCCACGCATCTGATAGCGTCGCGAGGTTTTGATGTCCTCGGAATCGAGCGCGATGCAGACCGTGCCGACGGGCTTGTCGGGCGTGCCGCCATCCGGCCCCGCAACACCCGAGGTTGCGATGCCAACATCGGCGCCGATGCGCTTGCGAACTCCGGCCGCCATCTCGCGCACGCATTCTTCGCTGACCGCGCCGTGCGCCTTCAGCGTCGCGTCGGTCACACCGAGCAGCGATTGCTTCGCTTCGTTGGAATACGTCACAAGATCCGCCAGCAGGAATTTCGAACTGCCAGGCACATTGGTGAGACGATTCCCGATGAGACCGCCGGTGCACGACTCCGCGACCGCCAGCTTGATTCCATGATGAATCAGCAACTGCGCGACGACCTCTTCCATCGAGGCGTCACCTTCGGCGAATAAATAGTTTGATATCTTTTCGCGCACCCGTGCACTCAGTTCTTCCAGCTTGCGTTCGGCCACGCCCGGCTCGCCCTCGACCGTGATACGCATCGAGATTTGCGGGAAGCTCGCGCGAAACGCGACGCGTCCCTCCTCCGGCTTGATGAGTCCCGCGACCGCCTGGTCGAGGCCCGACTCGCTGATGCCGAAGGTCTGGAAGATCCGCACTGCAAAGACCTTGTTGGTGCCGCGATTCTTCGCCAGCCACGGCACCACCCAGTTCTCCATCATCGGTTTCATTTCGCGGGGCACACCCGGCATCACGATGAGATGGCTCACGCGATTGCCGTCGGACACCGGCAAATGAAATCCCGGCGCGGTGCCGAGCGGATTCGAAATCACTTCGGCGCCTTCGGGAAAGTCGGCCTGCTTGAGATTGTTCTCCGGCATCGGGCGATTGGCCGTCGCGAACAGCCGCTTCATGTGATCGACGCTCTCCTGATGCCGATACAGCTTGCGTCCGGTGATGCGCGCGATGGTCTCGGTCGTGAGGTCGTCGGCGGTCGGCCCGATACCACCGGTCGAGATGACCACATCGCCAAGCTGGATGCCGGTGCGCCACGCCCACTCCAGGCGCTCCGGTACGTCGCCGACGGTCAGCACCGCCGCGAGGTCGATTCCATTCTCATGCAGCTTGTCGGCGAGGTAGTTCGCATTGGTATCGACGACTTTGCCGGTGGTGATTTCATCACCGGTCGAAAGAATGACGGCTTTCTGGATCATCGCTGCCTCCCCGACGCGACGGTGCGGCTACAGCACCCGCGCCAAAATTCTCAGGACGATATTCGCATAAATCCCGGCGAACAGATCATCGAGCATCACGCCGGGTCCGCCGGGCATTTTCCGATCTATGAGCGAGGCGGGAAACGGCTTGATGATGTCGAAGATTCTAAACAGCAGGAAGCCGCCGAGCAGCCATCTCCATCCGAGCGGATTGAGAAACATCGTCGCGATCATGCCCATCACTTCGTCGAGCACGATTTTCGAGCTGTCATGCTCGCCGAAAATTTGTTCGGCGCGTCCGGCGATGAGACATGCGGGGACGAACGCCGCCGCGAAGATCGCGGCGAAGATCATCGGCTCGTCCTGCCACATCGGCGCGCAGAAAAAATATCCGATAATGAGACCTACGACCGAGCCTGCCGTTCCAGGCGCGAACGGCGAGTATCCGGTGTAGACTCCGGTGGCGAAAAAGATGATGACCTGGCGCATGCGCTATCCGACGAACCCGCGACGATAGCATGCGCCTTCGATGTTTTGGGAGCGGCTACTCCGCGCGCAGCGGCATCGGAGAATCATCGGCGCCGATTTCGCACGACTTCACGCCTTCGATTTCCGCCGCGACCTTCCGCGCGAGGTCGTCCCACGGCGCGACCAGTCCCGCACCGTTCATCCGCACCGCGCCGAGCGCGCAATCGACGTTGATATCGGCGTGACCGAACTTCGGATGCGACAGCAGCGCGGCTCGCACCTGGGCGGCAATCGCAGCGTCGCGCAGTTCCTGCAATCCATGGCCATCGAGCGACGCCTCGATCTTCTCGGTGCACGTTCGCAGCGTCTCGACCAGCGCGCTCAGCGGTAACACGGAAGTATTCAGCACCAAATCGTAGATGTGCGCGTCATCGATATCGAAGTTGTACAGGGACAGCGCGCGCGCTTTG
>DATGKG010000294.1:0-4407 GCA_035294805.1 Binataceae bacterium (SeqCode)
GGCGAGAATCTCACGCCTCATCGCGCGATTTGGACGCTCGCGACGATCTCAGCGGTGCTCGGCGCGTTCGCCGCACTATTCTTCTTCTGCGGTCCTGCGGCGCCTGATGACAAGACCATCGCGACGCTGCCGCATACCATCTGGTATGCGCTCGGAATCGGATCCAATTCGACGCTCGCTGCGTTGCCCAACGGGCTTTCGCTGGTGACACTGATTTCCAACTTCGGAACCTTTTCGCTCTATGGCCTAACCAACGTGATATGCATCGTGGCCTTCCGCGAGCATCATGAGTTCAATGGCTTCAAGCATATGGTGGTGCCGGTGTTCGGAGCGCTGGCGAACTTCGCCTGCATGGCGTTCTATGTCATCGGACCGATCGAAGGACTCGGCAGCTGGAAGGAGCCGATCATCGCGGTAGTGTTGTCGGTGGTATGGGGCATCTATGGCGCGATCTATTTCAGCCGCACCTCGAAGCGGAAGGGCAGAGCAACTTTGACGCCGAAAGCGCAGACAGCCTGATACGATTGGTCGAATTGCATTCGGAGGCGGGTCATCATCATGGTGGCCCGCCTCGTTGTTTTCTGCGCGCGGAGGTGGGGACTACTCGATGCTGTAACGCTTGCGCTTGCGCCACAGGGTGGCGGAATTGATGCCGAGCGTGGTCGCCGCCGCATCCAGCGTCGCGCTTTGGCCCAGCACTCGCGCGATGTGCTCGCGCTCCACTTCCTCGAGACTCGCCGCGTGGGAAACTTTGTCCGCCGCCGCGCCGGCGCGTCGAAAAATAGTATCCGGGAGATCGCCGGGTTCGATCACCTCACGTTGAGTGAGCAGTGCAGCGCGCGCGAGGGAATTGCGCAACTCGCGCACGTTGCCCGGCCATTGATACTTGCCGAGCGCCGCCGCCGCTTCCGCCGAAAGCGATAGCCGCGCGCGCTGATCGCGCAACCTCGAAGCTTTCAGCATCCACTCCGCCAGCGGCACGATATCCTCGCGCCGTTCGCGCAACGGTGGCACTCGCAGAGTGATTACATTGAGCCGATAGAAAAGTTCCTTGCGAAAACGGCCCGCCGTTACCTCCGCATCCAGGTCGTGATTTGACGCCGCGATGATTCGCGCGCCCGTGCCAATCGCATCATCGCGCCTGGATCGTTCGCCGCCACGCTCCTCGATGAAGCTCAACAGCTTGCTTTGCAACCGCACGGGCAGGTCAGCAATTTCGTCGAGAAAGACTGTGCCGCCTTCGGCCGATACGAGCCGCCCGCGCCGGTCCGAACTCGATGCGCCGGGCTCTTCGCGCGTATCGCCAAACAACTCGCGTCCGAGCGACTGCTCCGAAAGAGTCGTGCAACTGACGGCGATTAGCGGGTGCTTGTGACGCGCACTCCATTGGTGGATTTGCCGCGCGAGGACGTTCTTGCCGGTCCCGCTCTCGCCCACCAACAGGACCGTCCCCTCACTTAGCGCCGCTCGCAGCGCGCTTTCCAGCAGATGCTCCATTGCAGGACTGCGCGATATCAGCAGCGGCGGCTCCTCGACGACCTCGCGCGCGGTGGGGTTCGCGGCCACGCCATGCTCGTGCAGCGCGTTCTCGACCACAGCCTGAATCTGGTCAAGCGAGAACGGTTTGATGATGTAGTCGTGCGCGCCGAACTTGATTGCCGCGACCGCGCTTTCGACGGTCGCGAACGCCGTCATCATGATGACGAGGCTGTTTGGATGTATTCGGCGCGCTTCGCGTATCACATCGAGGCCGTCGCGCCCGGCCATCCGCAAATCGGTAAGTATCAGATCGAAGCGCGCCTGCCCCATCAAGACAGCCGCATCGGCGCCATTCTCCGCCTCGCTCACCTGATATCCGAGCGAGTCGAAAAAGCGCACCAGGCTGAGCCGGATGTACTTTTCGTCGTCGACGATGAGCAGCTTCGCCATCGGGATTAATAAAGAACCGGGTCATGATTTGTATAGCAGAAAGGTGAGCAAATTGCCCGACGCGCGAAGGACGAGACTTTATCGAATCGACGCGTCAGCGGCTGCGCGCATCGCCGGATGATCCGCGGGAAGCTGGCATAGCCCGTCACTGGGGATTTCGAGTGCGCGATTGAAACGCGCGCGCATGTTCTCCAGCGCGATCATCGCGACCAGCTCGACGATCGCCTTCTCATCGAAATGATGGCGCACCTCGTCGAACACCGCGTCGGGCACGGTAACGCTGCGCTCGCACATCGCCTCGGCCATCCGTAGCGCGGCCTTCTCCGCGTCGGTGAACAGGGCGCTATGCTCGAAATCCTCGAGCGCGGCGATCTTCTCGAAGCTGATTCCTTCGTCTCTGCTCACGGCAGAGTTGATATCAATTCAAAAAGGGCATCCGACGATTTGTGCGGTGCGCAACGTGACCAGCCGTTTGACGTTTTTGTCGGCGCCTTTGGAAAACTCCAGCGCCATCGTCATTGCGGCGAAGCCCCACATGATGCCCGGGCGATGGGCCTGCACCCTGATCGGCGTCAGCACTTTGCCGACCTGCCGTTTGATGGCGGAAAAAAGCAACTTCGCGGACAAGCTGGCCTCATTTCGTTCCAGTGGACGAATGCGCATGACGTTTTCCTTCTAGGCTGCGCGCGCCGATGCTTCGACGCCGCGCTGCGGCCGGCTTCGCACCAGCATTAGAGCGATCGCGATAAGCACCAGCGTCGGTAGGTAGATGCCGGTGATTTCGGTGCCGAGATGCTCGAGCGAGAGCAATCCAGCCTCGTGCGAGTAGATGTGCAGAATCGAATGAAACAGATTGGCGATCGCAGCGACGATGACCACCGCAACGTGGCGCCGCGGGTCGAAGCCGGCAATCAGCAGCCCGACTCCAACCGCGATGAAAAATGTCCCGCTGTCCGCCACCAGATGCGCATTGAAGGGGCCGGTTTCCGGAACGCCTGGCACCAGGCGGAAGAACCACATCGACGGCGCGAAGAACATCGCGAGGCCGTTGATGAGCGACGTCGCGCCGAGAATCCACAGCACGATTTTGATCCATCGCGGTTGTGTCATGCGCGTAGCCTCCACCATTTGCGATAACCCTGCCTCCCGAGGTCGCCATGAATTGCAATCGCGAAGGCGACCCCGAACGCCACCATCGCGAGGTCGCGCAGCACCTGCGCCGCGTTCAATTTCGCGAAGTAGCAGAGCCCGATTCCAATCGGCAGCAATGCGATCGCCGATTCCATCATCACCACGCCGATGGTGACAACGAAGGCGGTCGCGCGGAGTTTCAGTGGCCACGCCATCTCAGGCTTCTCCGGGCAACGTGCCGCATAATGGAAATACTGCGTCGGCCTCGACCGGGCCCAGCACGCGCGCCTGGCACGCGAGCCGCACGCCGGGACTGATCGACAAATGGTAGCGCAGCGAGATTTTTTCTTTGGTGCTCATCGGAGAGAGGTTGTCCGCGCCATCGGTCACCTTCACGCGGCAGGTCGCGCACAGGGTCTGCGCGCCGCACGCATGCATCATGCGGACACCATTCTTCACCGCGGCGGCGAGCAGCGTGCCACCCGAGCGCGCCTCCAGCTTCGCGCCGCACAGACGAATCGGGACCGCATCGGGACGCGCGGCGACTTCGCCAAGACGCGCGGCAAATCGCGATGCGAGGCCGCGCGATGGACGGATCGCCGGCGCTGTCATACGCTTCAGGCGCGCCTCAAGTTCAGCTTCGTTGGTTTGCGATTTCATTTTGGTTTAACCCAGCGCCTTCATGAGCGCCTTGCGTGCGCGTGCGAGCCGCGATTCCACTGCGTGCTCGCTGAGCGATAACACTGCCGCGATCTCTCCGACCGCCATATCTTCGACGTACTTCAAAATCAGCACCTCGCGATGCTCGGCTGAAATCGACGCGAGCGCATTTTTCAAATCCTGATCGACCGGCGGATCGATAATCGATCGTACGGCCTCGAGCGTGTGATCACGCATCAGTTCGCCGCGCCGCGCGCGAGTGCGAATAAACGAGGCGGTCTTCCGATGCGCAATTGCACAGGCGAAGGTGAACAGCGAACTTTGGCCGCGAAAAAACGGCAGCGCTTCCGCCAGCGCCATGAATGTGTCCTGCAGGATGTCTTCGGCGTCGGCCTCCGCGCCGGGACCGAGCGCATGCAGGATGAAGCGATGCATGCGCATCGAATAGCGGTCGAAAAATTCCCGCGCCGCAGCCGGCTCACCGCGCCGCAGCCGCTCCAGCAAGAAGGATTCGTCGCCCGCCGCGTCCGATGCAGGCATTTTGCGCACAGCTTTCAGCATACGCCGATGCGAACCATCATCCGGATTCGGTTCACATCCGTTAGTCGCACGAGGAGGTGGAAATCCGTCGCGCATCGAATCCGAAAGTTCCCTATGCGACCATTTTCTTAAGCATTGCCCGAAGAC
>DATGKG010000295.1:0-6219 GCA_035294805.1 Binataceae bacterium (SeqCode)
CTGACTTTGATAAATCGCTAGAGGCTCAGCCCATACAGCTCCGCGACGTTGTCGTGCAGCACGAAGTTTTTCTCCTGCTCCGTCATTCCTTCGGTCTGCTTAGCGAGGACATCCTGCGACCACGGCCAAGTCGAGTCGCTATGCGGGAAGTCATTGGCCCACATCAGGCGGCGGATGTTGCACATGTCCTTCATCTGGAACGCGACCCAGTCGTCCTGGAACGTCGTATAGATGTTCTCGCGAAAGTACTCGCTCGGCATCTTCGAAAGCGCGCCCGCCGGGAGCCAGTAGCGATGGCGATCGTACGCATGGTCCATGCGATACATGTAGTGCGGCACCCATCCGGCATCCGCCTCAACGCATACCACCTTGAGCTTCGGATGACGCTCGAACACTCCGCCGAGGATGAAGGTCCCCATGATGTCCTGGCATCCGCGGATGATCGACAGGAAGCCGTTGAGCTTCGGCCCGCGGGTTTTGAAGTTGTCCTGGCTGCTGGTAAGGATGTGGAAGCTGAGCGGCATGCCCATGTCGATCGCCGCTTCGTAGAAAGGCGCGTAGACGGGGCTGTCGTAATCCTCGACCGCGGGATTGCCGGGCATCATGACGCCCTTGAGCCCCAGCTCCTTCATTTTGCGCAAATCTTCGATGCCTTCCTCAACCGAGCGCATCGCGGTTTGGCCCACGCCGATAAGGCGATCGGGATGCGCGTCGCAGTATTCCGCGATCCACAAATTGTACGCGTCGAAACACGCCTTCTTGTAGTCGAAATCCCGATGATTGCAGAGGATCATACCGACAGTAGGATAAATGACCTCGGCGGCAACCCCGTCGCGATCCTGGTCGGCCATCCTCGCGTTGGGATCCCATCCGCCTTTATGGAGGTCCTCGAACTTCGCACCGAATACGCGCAGCTTGTCGGCATCGAGGCCGGCCGCTGCGGCGAGTCCGATCGTCACCGGACGCGGGAAGTCTTTGACGATAAAGACATCGCCGAGCTTCTCGTCGCGCACCATGTGCGGCGCACTGTCTTTGTAGTGGTGGTCGATCCGGTCCACGTAGGTACCGGCCGGCTCTGTGATGTGGGAATCTGCTGAGATGATTGGTTTCTGCATTTGGTGTCCTCGATTTTTTCCGATATGGAAAACTTACCGGGAAATTCTCTCTGATATGATCCTAATAGCGGATGCTTGCGCGCTTTGACAACTGACCAAGCCTCCAACGCACGGGTTCAAAACGGATTCTCGGTCGGCAGGCCCAGCGCATAGCGGCCTAGCTGCTCTGATACGCGGTCGGGATGCGCGTTGATGTGAAGCGGCATCGCCTGATAGTCGCGATAGCGCCGTTCGAAGGACTGCCCTTCGCGCAAACCATTGCCGCCCAGCACGCGCAGGATCAGCCGCATCGCCTCATCGCAAAGCCGCAGCGCCATCATGCTGGCGCCGAGCTGTTCCAGATAATCAGCTTCCGTCGGAATCTGATGAGCGGCGATGCGGCCGTCCGTCTTTGCGCAGGCGTCATAGATAGCTGCGCGCGCCGCGCCGATTAGCGCAACGGCTTGACCCAGATTTACGTGGATGGTGGGTCGCTCCACCATCTTGACCCCCATGATGGCGACTCGCCCTTGTATGCCGCTGCACGCTTCCTTCAATGCGGCATCGGCGACCCCGACCGCCATACATCCGAGCCAAAGGTCGGAGAGCGCAACCCAATCCTCGCGATAGCGATGATCGATCATCGGATAGGCTGGGTCGCGGAAAGCCACGCGGTAAGGCATCGGGAACGGCACCACACTCGCAAGCGACGCTCGCACTTCCTCGTAATGCACGTGGTCGGTCGCCGACGCGCGAAGGCTCATCGCTTTCCAGGTCGGGTCGATTCGCACGCCCGGCTGATCGGTACGCACTAACGTCAGATGGGGCGCGCGCTCACCCTCGAAGATAAAGGTAATGCCCGCATAATCGGAGTAGCGGCCGCCGGAGCCGAACGATGCGACGCCGTTCAGCACGACCTCCTCGCCCTCCTTCCTGCCGATGACTCCGGTACCGGCGCCGGCGGGCAGGCAGACCCAGTGCCGATTGGCAGTGATGCTGCGCAGCAAACTGATCTGAGCGGCGCCGAGAAGGCCGCAGTAGAAGTGGAACACGCACAGGTGATTCCAAAGGCACCATCCGGTCGAGCCGCATGCCGCGGCGACCGCTTCCAGCTCTCTTCCAATTGCGGAGATGCTGCTCTCAAGCCCGCCGATGTTTCGGGTGGCCGACATGCGCATCACGTCGTTGCCCTTCAGCGCGGTGATGACCGCTGGGGAGACGGAGCGGGTGGCATCGGCCTCCGCCGCCTGCGCTGCAATCAACGGCAGCAGCGGCGCCACTAGAAGACTATCTGGGGTTTCCATTTTGATGCTCATCGAATTTTCTCTGTGTCGCTATTATTCGATGCGTGCGGCATTTGACAAACCGAGCATCTCGCTCGCATTTGTATCGAATCCGAACGCCATCTGCTGGAGCACGCATATGAGGATGAAGGACAAAGTCGGTATCGTTGTCGGCGCGGGGCAGACGCCTGGCGAGACGATTGGCAATGGGCGCGCGACCGCGATCCTGCTCGCGCGCGAGGGCGCCAAAGTTCTGCTCGTCGATCGCGATATCAAATCCGCGGAGGACACCGCTGCGATGATCGCGAAAGAAGGCGGCAGCGCCAAATGCATTGCGGGCGACTGGACTCGCCCGGCGGACTGCAAAGCCTACATCAAGGCGTGCCTCGACGCCTGGGGACGAATCGACTTCCTGCACAACAACGTAGGCATCGGCGCCAATGACGGCCCGCCCGAACGCGTCGCCGAGGAGGCGTTCGATCGCATCATCCAGGTCAATCTGAAGGGATGTCTCTTCTCGTGTCAGGCCGCGATTCCGGTGATGCGCGAGCAGCAAAGCGGCAGCATCGTGAGCATCTCGTCGCTCGCGGCGACGGCGGGTGCGGTGCCGCTGACGGCATACAAAATTTCCAAAATCGGCATGAATGCGCTCGGGCAATCGCTCGCGCTCAGCAACGCGAAGTATGGGATCCGCGTGAACACCATCATGCCCGGGTTGATGGACACTCCCATGGCTATTGAAGGAATCTCGCGCGCCAGCGGACGTCCGCGCGAGGAAGTTCGTGCGGCGCGCGACAAGCAGGTGCCGCTACGAGGAAAAATGGGCAGCGGATGGGACATCGGCTATGCGAGCCTGTTCTTGCATTCGGACGAGGCGCGCTTCATCACCGGCGTAGTGCTGTCGGTCGACGGCGGCCAGGGCGCCCGCGTCGGATGACCGAGTGGCTGTGGAGAGTCATTAGAGGTGGCTGACACTCGCGGACTTGTCGGCTAATCTCGATTCGTGAAATAACTAGCAGGGAAGGAACATACCGATCGGTCAATCAAAGGTTTTGGATAAAGCCCACGCGACGCCGCATCGCCACCTCGCCTCGACGCGCTGAGGGCACGGAGGATCCATGTACGACATACTTATTCGCAACGGAACAATCGTCGACGGTTCGGGGATGCCGCGCTTTCGTGCCGACGTGGGCATTTCGGGCGGCAAAATCGCCGCTATCGGCAAGCTGCGCGAGAACGCGCGTGAGACTATCGATGCCGACGGGCACATCGTCTCGCCCGGCATCATCGATGCGCACACGCACATGGACGCGCAGGTGTTCTGGGATCCCATCGGGACCTGCTCGTGCTGGCATGGCATCACATCGGTCGTGATGGGCAACTGCGGATTCTCGCTCGCGCCGTGCGCCGAGAAAGACAAGCTGCTCGTGATGCGCAATCTCGAGCGTGCCGAGGACATCGCGCCCGAGGCGATGGAGGCCGGCATCAAGTGGGCGTGGGAAACTTTCCCGCAGTACCTCGATGCGGTCGAGCGCACGCCCAAGGGCATCAACTACGCGGCGTATATGGGCCATTCGGCGCTGCGCACCTATGTGATGGGCGAGCGCGCCTTCGACAGCGAAGCCAATTCCGAAGATCTCTCCGCGATGAAGCGCGAAATGCGCGCGGCGGTTCGCGCCGGCGCGATCGGCTTCACCACCTCGCGCACCCGCAACCATCAAACGCCCGATGGGAAGCCGGTAGCGAGCAGGCTCGCGAACTGGGACGAAGTCCGGCAAATCGTCGGCGCGATGGGCGAGGAAGGCGCGGGAGTGTTCGAGATCGCCGGCGAAGATACCGGCATGGATCCCGAGCGCATCAAGGATTACATGAATCGACTGAAGGCGCTGGCGATCGACACCGGCGTGCCGGTGACATACGGCATGTTCAGCTCGCGTCGCGCGCCCGACTACTGGCGTCAGTTCTTCAAGCTGGCCGATGAGTCATCGCGGGCCGGCGGCAAGATGTTCATCCAGGTCCATAGCCGCTCGCTTAACCTGGTGATGTCCTTCGAGACCGTAACGCCTTTCGATCGCATGCCGGTATGGCGCGAAATCCGCAAGCTGCCGCTGGCCGAGCAGGAAGCCGCGCTGCGCAATCCGGAGACGCGTCGCGCGATGGTCAAGGCGACGCAGGAGAACGACGCGCGTAATCACGAGGCGGTAGGCGCCGAGCCGCGCGGCGTGAACTTCAAGTATCTGTACGTTATGGACAAGGCGACGCCTCCGTTCCGCTCCGTGCACGAGATCGCGGACGCGGCGGGCAAGGATCCGGTCGAATGCTTCATCGACCTCGCACTGGCGAAGGGCCTGAAGCAGTTCTTCCTGCAGCCGCTCGCCAACGAGAATCAGGATCACGTGCTCGAGATGATGCGGCATCCGCGCTCGGTCGTGACCTTCTCGGATTCCGGCGCGCACGTATCGCAAATCATGGATTCGTCGCTGCAATCGCACGTGCTGAGCCACTGGGTGCGCGACAAACAGGAGTTCTCGCTCGAAGAGGCGATCCGAATGCTGACCTTCGTGCCGGCCTCGAATTGGGGGCTGCAGAATCGCGGACTGCTGCGCACCGGATGGGCGGCGGATGTCATCGTCTTCGATCCCGAGAAGATCGCGCCGATGCTGCCGACGCTCGATCATGATCTTCCCGCGGGCGCGCGCCGCCTGAAGCAAAAAGCGACCGGCCTCAAGACCACCATCGTCAACGGTCAGGTGTTGCTGAAGAACAACGAGCATACGGGCGCGCTGCCGGGTCAGTTGCTGCGCGGACCGTTGGCCGCTCGCGCCTAATCTATCAGTATAACTCGCAAACGAATGGCCGGCCGGGATCGCTCCCGACCGGCCATTTTCATTTCGCGCGCGATGTCATCGCGCAATAGCTTTGGCGATGCGTTCACGAGTCAGCGGCAATTCGCCGATACGATAGTCGAGCGCGCACGCCACCGCGTTGGCAACCGCTGCGCCGGCTGGGCCTTGCGCGGCTTCACCAACTCCGAGCGGCGGTTCATCGAGAGAATCGAGCAACCGCACTTCGACCTCGGGAATTTCGTCGAAGCGCAAAATCGGATAGCCCTCCCAGGTCGCGCTGCTCACGCGATGCCCCTCGAAGGTCACCTGTTCCTTGAGCGTCCAGCTAATCGACTGGATGATGCCGCCTTCGATTTGATTGATGACGCCGTCAGGATTGATGGTCAGGCCCGCATCGACTGCCGCGAATGCCCGAGTGACGCGCACTTCGCGATCGACTTCGACCTCCGCAATCACCGCGACATATGCCGCGGTATTCTTGTAGCGGCAGAAACCGATCCCGCCGCCTCGTCCCGTCCCGCGCTGCGGATTCGGCTGCCAATTAGCCATTCGCGCGACAGTCTCGATGGCGCGAGTGGCGCGGCGATCGGAAAGATGACGCAAACGGAATTCCACCGGATCCAGTCGCGCCGCCTCGGCCAGTTCGTCCATAAATGATTCGGTTGCGAATACGTTTGCATAGCCGCCCAGCGTGCGCAGCGCCGAGGTGCGGAACGGAAGCTCGGGCAAACTGTGCAGCGTGAAGTGCCGATACGCGATGTCGTAGGTTGGCTCGGAATTGCGCGCGCCGCCGGCAAATCCGCGCAGGTCCTCGTGCAGCTTCGGAAACGGAATAGGCGGATCGATATGCGCGGCGGCGAGCAGATTGACTGCGCGGGCACTTGGGCGACGTCCGTGCGGGCCACTCCATATTTCGGTCGACCAATCGACAATGTCACCGGCCGGCGTCACTGCACCATCGATCTTCACCATCATCGGCGAGCCCACCGGCGACCA
>DATGKG010000296.1:0-2163 GCA_035294805.1 Binataceae bacterium (SeqCode)
TTGGCTGCACTGCGAACGGCAAGCTGTAGATTACCGACGCGACCGCCAGGCCCGCGAAGGTGAACGGCAGCAAATGCCCCGACCATGATTCATAGAGGCGTCCGAGCGGACTTTGATGACCGGTCGCAACGAGCACATAGAAACCGAGCACCGTCGGCGGCAACACCAGCGGCAATGCGACGATCGATTCGACGATAAAAGTCCATCGCGCGCGAGAGAAGCTGATCCAGTAAGCGATCGGGAGTCCGAGCAGAAACAGAATCGCGCATACCAGCGCGGCAAGCCGGAGCGAAAGGAAAAGTGCGTCCCAGTTCATCGCGAGAGCCTACTTCGGTGCGGAGTCCTTCGGTATCGCAAAGCCGTAACTCTTCATGACGGCGGCGATTTCCGGTGTTTTGATGAATGCGAGAAACTTCTGCGCGAGCTCTTTCTTGTGCGACGACTTCAAAATTACCGCGGCCTGTTCGATCGGCGGATAGTCGTCGGCGGGAATCTCGAAGTACTTTCCCTTATCCTTCATCGCCGGCGCCATCGCGAGCGACAGCGCGATGATACCGATATCGGCGTTGCCGGATTGCACGAACTGCGCGGTCTGCGAAATGTTTTCGCCGAGCACGATTTTGTCCTTGATCGCATCGTAGACGCCCTCATGCTTCATCGCCGCGACGGCCGCGCGTCCGTAGGGCGCATGCTCAGGATTGGCGATCGCAATTTTATAGATCGATGGATCCTTCAACGCATTGAGTCCAGCATTCACCTCGACTTTCGAACCGCCGGGCGCCCATAGCACGATTTTCCCGATTGCGTACTCGGTGAGCGATCCCGGCTCGGTCAGGCCCGCATCCTGAAGCTTGGTCGCGTAGCTCATATCGGCGGAGAAGAATAGATCGTATGGCGCGCCGTTTTGAATCTGCGAATAGAAATTTCCCGACGATCCGAACGACAACTTCACCTGCGTGCCGGTCTGCTTCTGAAATTGGTCTCCGACGTACTTGAAGGCAAAGGTCAGGTCGGCGGCTGCCGCGACCGTGATTTCGTCGGCGCCCGCCTCGCAGACCAGCCCGGCCGCGACCGCCAGCGTCAACATTACGGCGATCAGGTATTTCTTTTTGCGGATGTTTCTCACTGGTCGGCTCCTCGCAAGTCGCGATGACATATGCCATGGTACTTGCGAGCAAGACAAGCACGATGGCTGAGAAGGAACATCCCGTCCGCGCCGCCCGTATCGCACGAAAGCTCAGCCAGCTCGACCTCGCCAAGCGCGCCGGCATCTCACGGCAGGCGCTCGGCGCGATCGAATCCAACACCTATCAACCCGGAGTGTCGGTCGCGCTCGCGATTGCGCGTGAACTTGGCGCCACGGTCGAGGCGCTCTTCGGCGAAAGCGGCGACGCGATTCGTCACGTTCATGTGCGATGGGACGGCGGCGCCGCTGCGCGCGGCGGTGCTCCCGCGTGGGTTGCACTCGGGCGCGTGCGCGGCAAACTGGTCGCGCATCCGCAGGCCCCGGTTCATCTTGCGCTCGCGGCGGTGGCGGGAATCGTCGAGCGCACCGGACGCACCGGCGCAGAGGTTGCGAGCTTCCGCACCGACGAGGAGGTCGACTCGACGCTTCTGATTGCCGGATGCGATCCGGCGGCGGCGCTTCTCACCGAATGGCTCGCGCGGCGGCGTGCGCCGGTCTCGATCGTGGCGCTGAGCTGTTCGAGCGGCAAGGCGCTGGGCACGCTGCTCGATGGCCGCGCGCATATCGCCGGCGTGCACCTGCGCGATCCCAAAAGCGGCGAATTCAATTCGAGCGCCGTGCGCCGCACCATCAAGCATCATGCGGCGACGCTGGTGAACTTCGCGCGATGGGAACTTGGGATCGCCACCGCGCCGGGCAATCCGCTCGGTATTCGCGCGATGGAAGACCTCGCGCGGCCGCGCCTGCGCATTGCCAATCGCGAGCTGGGTTCGGGCGCGCGCGCCGCACTGGACGAGGCGATCGCGTCGCTCGGCATCCGCGCCGATGCGATCGACGGCTATCGGCGCGAATTTCCGGGGCACCTCGAGGTCGCGGCGGCAATCGCGACCGCGCAGGCCGACTTCGGCGTGACGATTCGTGTCGCGGCGGATGTGTACGGGCTCCATTTCGTGCCGATTCGCGAAGAACGCTACGAT
>DATGKG010000297.1:0-5294 GCA_035294805.1 Binataceae bacterium (SeqCode)
ACGCAGATGTGGGGCTGGGGGCTGTACGTCGGTTATCCCTACGCGAAGACCGGCATCCGCGGGGTGTTTCTATACTGGCTGAACGGCCGCAACCATACGCTGGTCGGACGCTTCGAGACCAGCCGCTTTCCGATTCTGGTGTGTGCATTTCCAACCGACTTCTATTTCGTCAACGTGTTCGCGCTTCTGCTGCTACTCGCCGCATGCTTCGGACATTGGTGGCTCGCGCTCATTGCGGTCGCCGGATTGGTCTGGGCGATACCGCGCTACCTGGCCGACATTCGAAAGATCACGATGATGCCTTCCGCCAAGGTCAAGCTCGCGATCGTGCACTATCTCACCAACGTCGCCTTTACCGTCGCAGCGTTTGTGGGCGCGCTGCGCCATCGCATTATCCTGATCCCGTCATCGGTGTTCCGGCCCGATCATCCGAGAACGCCGTAAGGCGCCACCTCCTCATGTCTTGGGTTCGAGACACCATCGGAAGATCGCGTTGTAGTCCGCGCGATGCGTCTGCTCCGCGCCGTCGCCTCGATATCCGCCGATCAGTGGAATCGATTCTGCTTGTACCAGTGCAATGCCCAACTCCCGGATGACGTCGGCGCGCGACGGAAGCTGCTGATCGCCTTTGACGTGGATGTCGACGGCATCGAGGCCCGGTGCGTTGTTCCATAGCATCGCGAGCATTGCGCGATCCGTGCCGGCGGTAACCATTGTACCCGAGCGCGCGGCGCGGACCGCATCGCCGATCGCTTTGATGGCGACCGGGCACTTGCGCCATTGCTCCTCATCACGGCGTCCATCATCTGTCATCAGCGCTTCGGGCTCGTTGATGACCTCGACACCGACCGTCAAACGACGATCGAGGCGCGTCGCGATGGGCGCCGCCACCAACTCCGCGAACCTCGCGGTATGCTCCGGTTCGCTCATGATCGCACGCGTGACTGGGTCGTTGGTGTCGCGCGAGGAGTGCCCATCGAGCAGCGTCCAGTAGAGCCTTAGGCCGCACAGCGCCGCGCTCTCCTGGATGATGGCTATCGATTCGACCAGTACGGGATGCGCGCCGGTAATGACCCCGCTGTTGATAAGGATGCCTTCGGCGCCCTCGCACAGCCAGATCCGCATGGCGCGATATCCCAACTCATGAGCCCTAAGCATCGGGGCGTAGATTTGAATCGGATCGATATGACGCGGTCCAAGGCCTGACAAAGGATTGGGCGCGAGGTCGTGTGCGTACTTACCGAAGAAGCACGGCAAACTTACTCCCGACAAAGGCAACATCGAATGGCTAGGATCGAGCGGAAGCTATGCGCCGCCGTCTACTGCGCATTGCCGGCGAACGAGCGTACGTCGGAACACGCGGCCAGACAGCCGGGGCATCGTTCCGTAAGAGCGAGCATCTGAAGTTGCTTATGCGCTCGCGAATGCCAGATCTCCGGCAGGCTGCTCTGGTAAACATTTCCCATGATGTCCTCATCATGCATCATGAAAAAGCAGGGGTAGACGTTACCGCGCCAATCGACCAGCACCATGCTCGAAGGCAGCGAGCAACCGCCGCTCGGGATGGGACGCTTGTTGTAGAGCAGGTAGTCGGGGACTTCGCCGAACAGCGGCTCGGTATAGATCGATATGTTGTGCCGCGCCGCATACTCGCAAAGTTCCCGCAACGCCTTCGCGATGGCATCGCCCTCCAGTGATTGGAGCGAAAAGCGCGCGACATCTTTGTGCATTCCAGAAATCTCGGTCTGGAAAGGCTGATAGGACACGCCCTTGACGCCGACATCGGCCGCAAGATCGATGAGTGCCTTGGTATGCGAAAGGGTTTCGCGCAGGATGACGCCCGACATCCCAACATCGATTCCGCGCCGAACGCATTCGCGAGCTGTCGCGACCGACTTGTCATAGTTGCCCGCGCCGCGCAGCTCATCGTGGATGTCACGCGGTCCATCGATCGAAATGTTCAGCTTGACGGAAGGACAATGCGCCAGGCGCTCGAGGTCGTCGTCATCGATCATGGTGCCGTTGGTCACGATCGACTGATGCCAGTAGCCGAGCGCGTGGGCAAATTCGACTATCTCGACGAAGTCCTTGCGCATAAAACTCTCCGCGCCGGTCGGAATCCACTGCCGGGCGCCGAGCTTGTATGCGTCGGTGAGTAGCTGTTTGGCAAGTTCGAGCGGAACTCCGTGCTTACGGATTTCCCATACGCTGCACATCTTGCACTTCAGGTTGCAGTAGAGGGTGAGCTGGATCGCGAACTTGTCGAGGGGACGAGTCAGGCGCGGTGACTCAGCCAGTTCTTCGAAGTTTGATACTACAGCGCCCATAGGAGGTTCCCGAAGGATATCCAATCGCGACCGCTATTGGAAACGGGGGTTCATTTGCCCTGCTCCGCGATCTCGTCGCGGATAGCGCCGCGCAGGTCGGCGCCGGTGAGATCGGCCATCCTCAAATCGGCTCGCCATAGGTTCGCATCGCGGAGGTCGGCGTCGCGCAGATTGGCGCCGAGCAGATCCGCGTATGCGAGGTTTGCCCCATAAAGTCTCGCGCCGGCCAGGTTGACGCTGCGAAGATTGGCGCGTCCTCCGAGATCGACGCCTTCTAAAACCGCACCGCGCAGGTCGGCGCCGGTGAGATCGACGGAGCGCAGATCGGCGCCGCGCAGGTTTGCGTTCTTAAGATCGGCGCCATGCATCTCGGCACCGCGCAAGCGAGCATCGCTCGCACGCGAGGGATCGCTGCAGTGAAGCCCGACCAGCCGCGCGCGATCGAGATCGACTCCCGCGGGCACTCGCGATAGATCGAGCCCGTAGATCGTCGCATGATGCAGCACCGCATCGGTCAAGTCGGCCTGAATGATGTGCGCATCCAGCATCGCGCCGGTCAAATTGGCGTCGCGAAACGAAACTCCTCGCAGGTCTAGCCCGCGCAAGTCGAAGCCGCTCAGATCCTCCGACGCGAAGTCCTTCGTTAGATGCAATCGAAGCTGCCAGTAGACGATCGGCGTGCGGTACCGCGCGACTAGCGTGGAAATGCGCACGCGAGTCTTTTCCATCTGGGGAAAGCGCCGGCTGAGGATCGCTTTCTTGCCCAGATGCGCATACCAGTGCAGCCGCCAATAGAGATCGCGAAGCCAACCGCGCTCGCTTCGACGACCTATGTCGCTATTGCGCTCCGTCACCCGAGACTCATTAGTGTATTACGCGACGAGGACTACGCCATTTTGCGAGAGCCGCGCAAGTGAGTGCGTTTGATGGCAGGTGTTCGATCGGTTATCGTCGCTGGCGGACGAGTTTCCATCATGCCGCCGTCCATCACCATCGTCAGTGTACCGCGCGAGCAATTCGGGCGCGCGCGCTTGTCAGTTCAGAGCATTCTGGATTCGACTGCGCCCGATGCTCCGATCATCTACGTTGACGGTAACGCCCCTCCTGAGCTTTCACGCGATGTCGCCGCGACGAGATCCGGCGTGGCCGTGATTCGAAAGGATCACTATCTGTCGGGTAACGTCGCTCGCAACCTCGCGCTGGCGCAGGTGCACACCAGGTATGTTCTGTTTGTTGATAACGATGTGCAGATGTGGCCCGGTTCGATCGACGCGCTGGTCAAATGCGCGGAGGAAACCGGCGCGTGGATAGTCGGTCCACTGTATTGCATAGGCGCGCCGGGCGGGCGGCAGGTCCACGCTGCTCATACCGAGGTGCGCGTCGTCGAAGAGCATGGCCGCCGTCATTTGCGCGAACTCAAGACCAACGTCGGCGAGCCGGCGAACAAAGTTCGCGCCCAGCTAGGACGAGTTCCGACCGACGAAGTCGAATTCCACTGTCTGCTCGCACGCACTGAACTTTTCGAAGCGCTGGGGCCGCTGGATGAGGGATTCCTCGTGGCATTCGACCATGTCGACCTGTGCCTGTCCGTGCGCAAAGCGAACCATCCGATATACCTCGAGACCGCGGCAACCGTGACCTATATGCCTCCGCCGCCGATCGCACTGTCCGACCTTCCGTTCTTCCTGCTGCGCTGGAGCGAGGCGTGGTATCGATCGAGCCTGCAGCACCTTTGCGAGAAATGGCAACTCGATCCCGATGACGAGGTCTTTCGCGATCACGAGAAGTATCGGACCGATCATCGTGCGCGGCTGCTTACCCGGTCCGCCCAGATGAATCGCATGATCGAAGGCAGCCTCGGGAAGATTCTGGAAAACACCCTGGTCAGGAACCTCGAACATCAAACCCGGCGGCGTGAAACCGATCGTCTTCATACATACTAACGACAAGCAGATGCTTGCCGCGAAGGTGTCGGAGTATTCGCTGCGCAGCAGATCGAAGTTCTCCGATCGATTCGACATACGTATCCTGCGGCTCGAATCGACACCTTACCTATATCGCCGCCGTAATGGACGGCCTTATTTGTGGGTAAGGCGGGTTTGCATCTGGCGCAACCGCGACCTTCAGTCCTTCAGTCCTTTGCGTCTGATGGTACCGGAGGTGATGGGATTTGAGGGAAGAGCGCTGGTGATCGATCCAGATGTCTTCGCGCTCGGCGACGTCTATGAACTGCTTTCACGCGACATGAAAGGCAAGGCCATCTTGTCGCGCCCGCGCCCCGATGGCTTTTACGCTACCGCGGTAATGCTGCTTGACTGCGGCCGCCTGAAACATTGGCGCTGGAAGCAGATGATCGATGCGATGTTCGCGCTAAAACTGGATCTCTTTGACTGTCAGGCCCTGGCGAACGAGGCTGCCGACACCATCGGATTTTACGAAGACGAATGGAATCATCTCGATACGCTGAACGAACACACCCAGCTGCTGCACAACACCGAGCGTTGGACGCAACCATGGAAGACCGGACTTCCAGTCGATTTTGATCTGAACTTGATTGGATCCTATCCGCATCGGCCCGGTGGCAGTGCGAGTCCGTTGTCCGTGCTGAAGCAGCAGCTCGCCTGGTGGTCAGCGCCGCCACTCGGAAAATATCAGCCGCATCCCGATCCGAATCAGGTGACCTTTTTCTACGCGCTGCTCAAAGAAGCTATTGACAAGGGCGCGATCGCCAAAGGCTTCGTCGCCGAAGAGATTCGCCGGAAACACATCCGCGCGGATAGCTTCGAACTGCTTGGAAAAGTCCCTCGCGCGGGCGCATAGTCATCGACACTCAACACAGGAGGATCCAGCGATGGCCGCCGAATCCAACCATCCGTCACAAATAATTCGAGTCAGCGAACGCCTATGGGAACCGATGTCCCCCACCATCAAGACCAAGATGTTATGGTCCGATCCGGCCTCGAAACG
>DATGKG010000298.1:0-4210 GCA_035294805.1 Binataceae bacterium (SeqCode)
GATACTGTAGCCGTGATCATGAAGATACTTGAGCTGCGATGCAAAGACCGGGGTGGTGACCGTCATACTATCGACCGCTACCGGGCCGAACCGATGATAGACGAGAATCGTCGCGGACGTCGCCCTCTGGGGTACGGTGCCAGCCATGGCGACCGGCGCCATCGCATGGAGCGATAGCGTCAGGATCGCGACGATAAGAAGACCCCCCTTTTTCACAAACACTAACCTTCTTGCGGATACCCGGTGCGATAGCGACTCAGAATGTCCAGTGCAGGTTTTCCTCGGGGTTAACCGCAAATCGTGCGTACTTGGTCGGTATCCGACCTGCGGACCACTGCGCCGGAAGCGATACTTCTTCGAGTACAGCGATATCGATCTTACTACCGTCTTCACGCGTGAAGGTCCGCGTGCCGGAGTACTGCACGATAGTCGGGAGAAGCATGCCATTGCTCTTGTAGTGAGTCTTGGTGGTGACGAGTACGGCATCGGGTTTCTGCAGTTGGCTGCCGGCCCGAATCAGCAACTCCTTGTCGGCGAGCTTGCGAACAATCCACGATTCACTGATTACGTAATAATCGCCCTTTTCCGGCCGACGCTCGGGCGGCACCAGTTGTCCGGTTCCAAACCAGAACGGGATTTTCACCGAGCGATCCGCGGCCCAATCAAGCGCTCTCACATCGGCGATTTGATTGTCATTGCCGAGAATGAAGCTGTGTCCTCGAAAGAACGATTCTATCTGCTGCGCGCTCGCATATTTGGTTGCGTCCGGAGCCGCGTTCAGCGACGTTGCGGCAAAGCCGACCGAAAGCAGCAGAATCATCAGCCAAAAATTTTTCCGACTAGGCATAACGGTCTACTCCCTATAAGGATTCATCAGTTCCCCTAGGAGAGCATCGGACGTGCCAAGGTTTCATTCGGTTTCCATTGGTCGGGTGCGCCGGGATGTTGCTTATCGATACAAGCAAGACTGGCGCGCTCGGAGCCAGCGACGACAGCACTGCGCGGAAAACACACCTAGTCTTGGCAGCCGGCGACGCGAATCTTCTCGGCTGCGAGCGTAGCGTCGAGCGCTCGTGTATGGCCGACCGGATACTTGACCGGATCTTGTAAACCTTTGTAGCGCGCCGGCAGCGACGCCATCGAATCACGAAAGCGATCGCGCGATTCCGCCAGCGTCGGGCGATGGCCAAGGCGATGACCCGCGGTGAACTGCGGTTCGAGCAGGCAAGTCGCGCCCCCGAATGTGGGATTGAACTCCTGCGCGACCATCGAGCCGGCTTCATCAGCCAACCCTATGAGATCCGCGTAGAAGCTATTGTCCGCATTGATCGCCCGAAACACCTGCTTGCGTCCCGGCAGGCTCAGCTTGCCCTGCGATGTTTTGATCCTGGGCTTGCCCTGGTACTCGGTAAGTTTGTACGCGACGTCGAGGGCCGGCGCGTCGGCACTCACCACCATCGCGGTCCCGACGCCGAATGCATCGATGGGGGCGCCGGCCTCGACCAGTTCCGCGATCCGAGACTCATCCAGATTGCCGCTGGCGAAAATCGTGACATCCTGTAGACCGTTAGTATCGAGGATGCGCCGCGCTCTGATACTGAGATCGAGCAGGTCTCCGCTATCCAGCCGCACCGCCTGCAAGCGGTGGCCAGCCTTCTTCAGCTCGAGCGCGACCGCGGCGGCATTCTCGACGCCGCGCACCGTATCGTAAGTGTCGACCAGGAGTGTGCTGAGCTTCGGAAATAACTTTACAAAATGCTCGAAGGATTCGCGCTCGCGATCATGCGCCATTACGTAGCTATGCGCCATCGTTCCATAGAGCGGAATTCCGTAACGTCGACCGGCGAGCACGTTGGAGCTTCCCGCGAAACCCGCGAGATAGCTCGAGCGCGCCGCGATCAGTCCCGCGTCAATTCCCTGGCTGCGGCGCAAACCGAAATCCACCAGGACGTGGCCTCTGGCCGCGATCGTCGAGCGCGCGGCTTTGCTCGCGATCAGCGAGGCCATCCCAATTTGATTGATCACCAGCGTTTCGAGGATCTGGGCTTCGATTAGGGGACCGCGAACTTCGATGAGCGGCTCGTCGGCGAAAAAGACGGTTCCCTCGGCCATCGCGACGATGTCGCCTGTGAAGCGCAGCTTCGCGAGAAAGGCTAGAAAATCAGCGCCGAAGATTTTTAGCGAGTCGAGATAGTCTAGGATCGGTTGCTCGAAGCGAAACCCCTCAAGCGCTTCGAGGAGGCGTTCGAGGCCGGCCGCGACCAGGAAGCCGCGATGAGGAGGCACCTTGCGCGAACTCATGCTGAAGCAAGCGGCATCGTTGAAGCCAAGCTCGAAATAGCTGGCCGCCATGGTCAGCTCATACAAGTCCGTGACCAGTGGTATCTCGTTGCTATCGAGGCGTAAATCAACGGGCATTGGTGGGCCATCCTCGATGCGAACTAAACGGAAACCAGCGCACGGCGCTGCCGCAAGGATTTGAGTGGATGCGTGTTGAGCACGTCGCCCGCTTCGATCCATCCGCGGCGCGCCTGATTTACGCCGTATTCGAGCAGATCCAGCTCGCGCGGCGAATGTGCGTCGCTCGTGATAACCAGTTTAACGCTGGCCTTTTTTGCGGCCATGCACATGGTGTCCGTGAGATCGAGGCGATCGGGCTGCGAGTCGATCTCCATCGCGCATCCTTCCTCGCGTGCGATGCGCAGAATCTCGCCGAAGTCGAAGCCGCTCGGCTCGCGATGGCCGATGAGGCGTCCAGTCGGATGGCCGATCGCATCGACATTGCGATTGCGGACCGCCTTGACCATCCGCCGCGTCATGTCGCGCGGATTCTGATCGAGTTTGTAATGCACCGATGCGACCACCCAGTCGAGTTCTCCGAGCGCGTCATCGGGCAGGTCGAGAGTGCCGTCGTCGAGGATATCGACCTCGATACCGCGTAGTATCGTGATTCCCTTGAACTGCTTTCTGAGATTCTCGATCTCGCGCGCCTGCTCGTGGAGCCTTTTCGGATCGAGGCCGTGCGACATCGCGATGCGCCGCGAATGATCAGTGACCGCGAAATATCTCAGCCCGCTCTCGCCGACCTTGCGCGCCATATCCTCAATCGAACTGCGCCCATCGGTGTACGTGGAGTGTGTGTGCAGATCGCCGCGCAAATTCGTTCTCTCGACCAACGTAGGCAGCGCCCCAGACGATGCCGCTTCGATCTCGCCGCGATCTTCGCGGATCTCGGGAGCGATCCAGGGCAACTTGAGCGTGCGATAAACCTGCTCCTCGGTCTTGCCGGCGACGATCGATTCACC
Source organism: Binataceae bacterium (SeqCode) (assembly GCA_035294805.1). Classification (GTDB taxonomy): domain Bacteria; phylum Desulfobacterota; class Binatia; order Binatales; family Binataceae; genus DATGKG01. The sequence continues at coordinate 3,306 of DATGKG010000298.1, forward strand.
GCGGAACAGTCCATACTCATTGAGCAGAAGTCCGCGCTCCTGCGCGATGCGCCGCAAATGAATGTTGTGAGCTTTGGAACCGGTGAAATATGCGAGGGCGGCCCCGAAGCTCGCAGGGGGCACCACCCGCAGGTCGACCTGCAAGCCATCCTTGAGCACTACGGTGGTCTTCGTCTCGCCGCTGCCGATTACGCGGGCGACGGCCGGAAAGTTCACGAGCTGCTTCATCACTGGTTTGGGATGCGAGGCCGCTGCCACCACATCGAGGTCGCCGATCGTCTCGCGCCTGCGGCGAAAGCTACCGGCCATCTCGAGTTCCTCGATCGCGCGGCATTTTCGCAAATGCGCGAGCAGCGCCGTGGTGATGATCGCGGCTTGCGAGTACAGAATCCGCTTGGCAGCACCCGGTTCCTTCTTCGCGATGGTTTCAAGGATTTTTTCTTCGATTTTGGGGCCGAATCCTTTGATGCTGTTCAGCTTGCCTGATTTCGCGTGACGTTCGAGGTCTTCCTTGCCGTGGATGTGCAGATGGTCCATCAGCAGTTTGATCCGCTTCGGACCGAGACCCGGAATTTCCCGAAGCTCCATCAGCTCATGGGGAAACTTGCGTGCCAACTCGCGATGCATCGGCAAGTCACCAGTCTTGATTATTTCGGTGATCTTGCCGGCCAGGTCAGAGCCGATGCCGGGAATCTCGTCGATCTGCTCGGTCGTAAGTTCAGCGACCTGGACAGGCTGATCATGAATCGAGCGAGCCGCGTTGTGATAGGCACGCACGCGAAAGAAGTTCTCGCCGGAGAGCTCGAGCATGTCGGCAATCTCGTCGAGAACTTTCGCGATTTCGTCGTTCTGCATGCGCTTCCAATGCGGACACAATTTGCCTAGTGTCGCGCGTCGGCGGACGG
>DATGKG010000299.1:0-2748 GCA_035294805.1 Binataceae bacterium (SeqCode)
CGAATCGGGTGAGGGTGCCTGCGAGCGCCACAATCTCTGCTAATCCGATCCCCCTTCCCCTTCAGGGGAAGGGGTTAGGGGTTAGGTCGCTCCGCCTCGGACTCAAATACGTGATGGGCTTGCGCGAAGATGTTGCCCGCCGCATCCAGGCCGAACGCGCTCGTGCACCATTCGCCTCGCTCGCCGATTTCACCGCGCGCACTGCGCCCAATCGCCGCGAACTCGATGCGCTCGCCTATGCGGGCGCCTTCGCATGCTTCGGCATGACTCGTCGCGAGGCCTTGTGGCAAGCCGCCGCGGTTGAGCGCGATCCGAAGAGCCTGCTCGCCGGCATCGAACCGAAGCGCAACACTACTTCGCCGCTGCCGGGCATGTCGCCGCTCGATGAAACCCGCGCCGACTACGCGACGATGGGCTTGACTGCAGGACCTCATCTGATGGCGCATCTGCGCGAGCGTCTGAACGCGCGCGGCGTGCTGTCGGCGGCCGATGTCGCGAAGGTCGAGAATGGCGCATGGGCGAAGACTGCGGGGCTCGTCATCGTGCGCCAGCGTCCTGGCACGGCGAAGGGATTTTTCTTCCTGACGCTTGAAGATGAGACCGGCATCAGCAATGCGATCGTGATGCCCGATCTGTTTCAGCGCCATCGCGCGCTACTGCGCGGCGCGGCAATCCTGCAAGTTGAAGGCATCATGCAGAAACGCGACGGCGTGATGCTCATCAAGGCGCAGCGTTTCGAGGAGCTGAAGCTAAGCGGCGCGCTCCCACCCTCGCACGATTTCCATTAAGCTCAGCGATCCCCGATTGACTGCCTGTTGCAACGCATTTAGCTTGCAAACCTAGGGACGCTTGCGCGCCAACTTGCGCTGATTTGGAAAGCGGGTGAGCATACGGTTTGAAACTCGATTTACAACTTCCACCAAGATGGTTCTGCGTCGTATGCGCAGTGCTCGCCGCGGCCTTCGCAAGCTTGCTGGTTCCCCTTAACGTACCGAAGTTCATTTACATTCTGCGCCACGAGGCCTCCGTCACGGCAATTGTGACCAAGACCGCGTGTTGGAATCACGACAGTGTTTTGTACTCCTTCACTTTCGACGGAAAGACATACACTGGCCGCGACTCCTTCACCGAGAAACCTTGCGAGAGTTACACACCAGGCAGCCCGATAAAGGTTTATTTCTCGACCGCGTCGCCCGACCAGAATCGAACGTTCGAACCACGGGCGGGCCTACGGAACGAAATCATTCCGATAGCGCTGGTCTGCCTGACCGTCGCCCCATTTATCATTTTGAGCTTAAGACGACGGTGGCCCAAAGCCTGATTTCCACTGATGAAGTGATGATACTCTACAGTGCCTGGTACACTGCGGTTTCGAAGCCCTCGAAAGCTTTGACCGCTTTCTCATCGTAGAAGGGCAATATCTGAGTAGCGAAAACGCCGGTTACTTTCCGTATCGGATCGATCCAGTAGTACGAATTGGCGAGGCCTGCCCACGCGAGGCTTCCTGCTGAGCGGCCGGTCGGCATCTGCGCCGGATTGATCATGAAACTCAGACCCCACTTCATGCCGGCGACGAAATCGACGTCGTTGGTCGCCGAGGGAACAGACGTCTTCATCGCGTTGCAAACGAGGTCGCCCATCGCATTGCGCGACATGGTCGCCACGGTCTCCGGCCGCAGCACCTGGACGCCGTTCAATGTGCCGCCGTGAAGGATCATTCGCGTGAACTTCAGGTAATCGGTCGCCGTCGAGTACAAGCCACCGCCGCCCATATGGAATTCGGGGTTCTGCGGAATTTCCATGTCGATGGAGACCAATCCATCGGGCGTGCGCGCATGCATGCCCGCGAGGCGCCGGCGTTGCGCATCGCCGATCTTGAACGCCGTGTCGGTCATGCCGAGTGGCCCGAGCAGGTTCTCCTGCATGTAGCGATCGAGATTCTGGCCGGAAACCGCTTCGACCGCCTTGCCGGCCCAATCGATCGAAATCCCATATTCCCATTTCTCGCCGGGATTGGCGATAAGCGGCAGTTCCAGCGCAGCATTCTTGCACGTCATGATGCTGGGCGTGCCGGTCACTTCGAGGTAGCGGACGATGTCGCCGTTCCACATGTCGTATGAGTAGCCCGCGGTATGCGTCAGCAAATGGCGCAACGTGATGGCGCGCTTCGGCGACCGCAGCCGCGGTTTTCCGGCGGCATCGAAACCTTCCAGCACCCGAACGCGTCCGAGCTCCGGCACAATTGCGGCGAGGTCTCCGTCGAGGGAGAGCCTCCCGCGCTCTACCTGCTGCATCGCGCAAGCGCCCGTTACGGCTTTCGTCATTGACGCGATCAAGACGACCGTGTCGGCGGTCATCGGGGCACCGGTCGCCAGGCTTCGCTTGCCGAACGCGCCTTCGAAGATGACGCCGTCGGCTGTTGCCGCCGCGGCAACTACCCCTGGGACATCCCCCGACTCCGCGGCCCGCCTGAGGCCGCCTGCAATCCTGTTGGTGTCGATCATGTTTCCTCTAAACCCGAACGACTAGCGCGGCGGCATACGTAGCGCGCCGTCGAGGCGAATCGTCTCGCCATTGAGCATCGCATTCTCAACAATGTGGCGCGCGAGCGCCGCATACTCGGTCGGACGCCCGAGCCGCGACGGAAACGGAATCTGCGCCTCGAGCGCCTTGCGCGCCGGATCGGGCAATCCCGCCAGCATCGGAGTTTCGAAGGTCCCGGGCGCGATGGTGCATACGCGGATGCCG
>DATGKG010000300.1:0-5363 GCA_035294805.1 Binataceae bacterium (SeqCode)
GGTCTATGCGCTGGAGATTGCCGATCGCGGAGTGCTCGAAGCGGGCCGGACGAACCAGGCGATTCGCCACGGCCTCAACACCTATGAGGGGAGCATCGCGCATCCGGCGGTCGCCGAAGCGCTGCGAATGAAGAATCACTCGCCGTGGGAGCCGGCTTAGTAAATCCCGTTGGGGCCGTTGCCACTGTTGTAGCGCTGCATTCCTGACTTCAACTGGCCATAGGTGCCGGTCTCGAAGCGCTTGACGCCGGAGGAGACCAGGGTGAGATCGCCGTGCAGATTGGCGACCGCTTTGGTCACGCCGTCCTGCGCGATCTCATGCGCGCGAACCCATCGCGCCTGATGCTGCACGAAGTTCGCGAGCTCGAACACATTCTGCGCCAATGCTTTTTGCGCCTTGGCGAACTTGGCGGTCCATACCACCTGCTTCGTGTTCATGTCGACGAATTTCAGGGTGAACGCGACTGACGCAGGCGATGCCGCCGCGTAGTCGAGCCCCTCGCGCTCGCGATAGCGCTCGAGAATCCCATACAGGACGCCATTGACCGAAAGCGCATGGCCAACTTTGAGTGCATTTTCATCGAGATTCTGCGCGTTGGTCGGCGGCAGATTCGACATCGCGCGGATGACGTCGTCCTGCGGTACCACGTCCCATCCGCCTGCGATCGCGGCTTGTGTGTAGAGTTCCGCAGTGACCGCATCCGGTCCGCCGTCGGCCACCACGTCGCCATTGTCGCCGGGAGCTGCGATAACGGGCATCACCGCGATGGTGTCGACGCGGACCTGCTTGATCGCCGGCACTGCATGGGTCTGCAGATCGCTGGTGGGAATGAATCCCTTGACCGTCTGTTCGGTGCTCTGCGCGGTGGTAGTGATGACCGCGGCGCATCCAGCTGCCGCGATCGAGATGACGGCGAGCAACGCGCCCATCATCATGCGAACTTCGATGTTCCACCCCTTCATTGCGTAACCTTAATCGATAGCTCCTTGAGCTGGCGCGGGCTCACGTCGGAGGGCGCGCCGCTCATCAGATCGACCGCCTTCTGCGTTTTCGGAAACGCGATCACGTCGCGAATCGATTCCGTCCCACACAGCATCATTATCAGACGATCCACACCGAAAGCGATCCCACCGTGCGGCGGCGCGCCGTAAGTCAGCGCCTCGATCAGGAAGCCGAAGCGATCGAGCGCTTCCTCGCGCGTGAGACCCAAAAGCTCCAGCACCTTGAGCTGCAGCTCGCGGCTGTGAATACGAATGGAGCCGCCGCCCATCTCCTCGCCATTGAGGACCATGTCGTAAGCGAGCGCGCGCGCCTTGAGCGGATGCTCCGCCATTACCGCGAGATCCTCGGGATTGGGCGCGGTGAACGGATGATTGACCGAGAAGAGGCGCTTCTCCTCGTCGTTGAATTCGAAGAGCGGGAAATCGACGACCCACACAAATTTGCGCTCGCCGGTCTCGCGCAGATTGAAGCGCGCGCCGAGCTGTAAGCGAATGTCGCCAAGAATCGGACGGACCTTGTCGGGATTACCGGCCACCATCAGCATCGTGTCGCCGGTCTTGAGGTCGGCCGCCTTCGACGCGAGGTTTTTTTCCGTCTCGCCGATGTACTTGCCGATCGGCCCCTGCCATCCGTCGGGATTCGCCTTAATCCATGCGAGACCCATCTGATGGCGCGCCTTGAGCGTATCGACCATCGTGTCGAGGTCCTTGCGACTGAGCTGATGCGCGCCGGGCACGACAATCCCGTAGACACCCTCGCCGCGCGCGAGCACCTCGGCGAAAACCTTGAACGACGTTCCCTGGAACGCAGCGCCGAGGTTCTTCAGCTCCATTCCGAAACGCAGGTCGGGCTTGTCGACGCCGAAGCGTTCCATCGCGTCGGCGAACCGCAGGCGCAAGAACGGCGGTTTCACATCGATACCGAGAACTTTCTCGTACACCGACGCCATCATGCCCTCGGCGACGCCCATGATGTCCTCGGGACGCGGACAGGTCATCTCGATATCGATTTGGGTGAACTCGGGCTGGCGGTTGGCGCGCAGGTCCTCATCGCGGAAGCATCGCGCGATTTGAAAATAGCGATCGAAGCCGCCAACCATCAGCAGTTGCTTGAGAAGCTGCGGCGATTGCGGCAGCGCATAGAATTTGCCGGGATTGACGCGGCTCGGCACGAGATAGTCGCGCGCGCCTTCGGGCGTGGATTTGAAGAGGATCGGCGTCTCGATCTCGATGAAGCCCTGCTCATCGAGATAGTCGCGCACCGCCTTGACCGCGCGATGGCGCTGGCGGATGTTGCGCTGCATCTCGGGGCGGCGCAAATCGAGGTAGCGATACTTCAAGCGCAAATCTTCCGCGGAGGTCTCGCCCTCTTCGATGTTGATCGGCGGCGGCGGCGAAGAGTTGAGCACCTCGCATTCGGTGACGGCGACCTCGATCTCGCCGGTCGGCAATTCGGTATTAACGGTACCCTCGGCGCGTCGAATCACCTTGCCTTTGGCGGCAAGGAAAAACTCCGAACGCACCGCGCCCGCGACCTCGTGCGCGGCGGCATTGTGCGCGGGATTGAACACGAGCTGGACGATTCCCTCGCGATCGCGCAAATCGATGAAGATAAGCCCGCCGTGATCGCGGCGCGAGTTCACCCATCCGAACAGCGCGACCTCGCGGCCCGCATCGGAGCTGCGCAGCGCGCCACAATAATCAGTGCGCTGCCACGGCGGCAGCGGCGTATAGGTTTTTTCAGCCATCAGATGTTAGAGCCAGAAGGATAGCGGTCATCGGGCGTCCAAGAAATAGCGGCCGCGCCATAGCTGAACGATCTAATATGGCGCGGGCTTCTGCCTGTGTGCCGGGTTGGATGCGGAGCTAGCTCCTCGCCTTCGCGAGGAGTTCGTCGAGCTTCTGATTTGCACCTTTGAAGGTGGCGATTAGTTCGTCCAACGCGGCGTCGAGCGCGGCTTTGTCGAGACCCTTCCCGTTCGATTGGGAAGCTTGATTCAGAGCTTCCATCTTCTCGTAGCTTTGTTTCGCCTCTTTCATAAGCTCTGCAGCCTTAGCTCTCGATGCCGCATCCAGTGGGATCGTGGAAAGTATCCGGGCTTTCTCTAATGCCTCACCAACAAGATGGACGATCTGTTCGAGCTTGTCCATGCTCCCTTTAGCGCCCAGCCGGTGTCACGTGCTCATATAACAAATTGGTGAGTTCTTGATCCACAGTACGTAGGCAAGGCACTCTTAGGTCCCGTCCCAAAGGACAAAACGGGACGCCGGAAGGCATCTAGCGGGTAGAACTAACTGCGGATGAGACCTCCCGTTCAGGGACCTCGCGCTGGGTCGAGTTCTGAAGATCGCGCAGCACCACGACGCCCTTCGCGATCTCATTTTCGCCGATGATGACCGCGAAGCGCGCGCCGATTTTGTTCGCGCGCGAAAGCAGCGCCTTGAGCTTGCGCTCGGGAGAGAACATCTCAACGCTCAGGCCGCTCTCGCGCATCGTGCGCGCGACGGCGACGGCCTTCAGTGCGGCGGCGTCGCCAATCGCGATGATGGCGGCGTCGGTTTTCTCGATGAGCAACTTGCCGGCCGCCTCGAGCGCGAGCGCGACACGTTCCAACCCGCTTCCGAAGCCGATTCCGGGGACCGATGCGCCGCCGAGCGCCTCGATGAGGCCGTCGTAGCGGCCGCCCGCGACGACGGTGCTCTGCGCGCCGAGCCCGCTCGCGATAACCTCGAAGGTGGTGCGCGTATAGTAATCGAGGCCGCGTACCAGGCGCGGATTTTCGACGTACTTCACGCCGCCGGCGGTGAGCAGCGCCTTCACCTGATCGAAATGCTTCCTGCACGGATCGCAGAGATAGTCGGCGCTCTTGGGCGCATGCTCGAGGAGCGCGACATCGTTTTTGCAATCGAGCAGGCGCAGCGGATTGCGCTCGAGGCGATTCTTGCAATCGGCGCATAACTCGTTGTAGTGCGCCTTGCCGAATTGATAGACCGCTTCGCGAAACTGCGGGCGGCATTGCGCGTCGCCAATCGAATTGATCTCGAAGCGAAACTCGACGCCGAGATCCCGCTGCAGCTCATCGATCATCAGGATGACTTCGGCGTCGCAGGCGGCATCGGCCCGCCCGAAGACCTCGACCCCGAATTGATAGAACTGCCGATAGCGCCCCTTCTGCGGACGCTCGCGACGGAACATCGCGCCCGAATAATATAGGCGCTGTTCGGGGTCGCTGCGATCGAGTCCCGCCTCGATGTAGGCGCGCACGACGCCCGGCGTACCCTCGGGACGCAGCGCGAGAGTGGTCTCGGCTTCGTCACGATCGGTGAAGACATACATCTGCTTCTCGACGATGTCCGAGGTCTCGCCACTCGAGCGCGCGTACAGCTCGACGCGCTCGACATTGGGGATACGGATTTCGCGGAAGCCGTGGCCCGCGGCAATCGTGGCGAAAGTTTTCTCGACGAGGCTCAGCGCCTCGGCGCTGGGGCCGATCCAATCCTGGAATCCGCGCAGTCGTGTGAGGTGCAAGACCTAACTCCCGGCCCCTTCGCTTGAGGGAAGTTGAGCAGAAACAGAAGAGTTCATTGCGTCGCGGAGTTTGCGATAGCCAATCAGCTCGATGCCTTCGTCTTTCAGAAGGCGGCGCGTTGTCTCCGCGATAAAAAATTCGAAATCGCGCTGGCGCTGAGGCCAATCGCGCGCGCATGCCTTCAGCTCATCGCGCGCCAACGCCGGATGACAATAGATCTCGGAAATTCCCGGCTTCAGATTGCGAAGTATGTCGGTCCAGAACGATTCCGTCTCGTCGAGGTTCTTCGGACCGGGATGCACGAAGTTATCCGGATAAAAAATCCCGTTGCGATCGAGGTCCGCAAGAATATCGGCCATTCCGAGCTGGCGCATCACGCGGCGCGCGGTCAGCCGAATCGGCAGCCGGAAATCCATCGCGAGCTTCAGGTAGATGCGATGATAGTCCGCGCGCAGATGCAGCGGCCCCATGTGGCAATCGAAATGCGTCACCTCGATACCCGATGCGATCGCCTTTTCGATCTGCGCCTCGAGTTCGATCTCCACTTCGTCGAGGCGATCATGCGCGAAGACGCTGGGAACATCCGGCCAGAGGTAACCGCGGTCGTCAGTGAGCGAGGGAACTTCCGTGCGGCCGAGTACCGGACCCCATTTGTAGCGCTCCCATTCGCTGTTCAACGTCAGATGCACGCCGAGATCGGCATGCGGCGTGGTTCGCGCGAACTCCGCCGCTTCCTCGAACCATGGGCAAGTCGTCAGTATGGTCGATGACGTAAAGAGTCCCTGCGTCAGCCCGAGGATGGTCGCCTCGTTCTCGTCATGACACATGCCG
>DATGKG010000301.1:0-14362 GCA_035294805.1 Binataceae bacterium (SeqCode)
TAGCGACGAGGCGATGCGCTCCGCCCCGCAGAGCCCGGAGTATCAGGCGGTGATTGCGGATGAGCCGAACTTCCTCGCCGGGAACGCGAAGTTCATCATTACCACCGAGCACATCATTTTGTAGGTGAAGTCGCCGGCGGAATTTTTCGAAGAAGGCATCGACCTCTTCAACGATGGCAAATTTTTCGAATGCCACGAGGCCTGGGAGGAGGTCTGGAAGCGTAGCGAGGGCGACGCAAAGCTCTTCTATCAGGGAATCATCCAGGCGGCGGTCGCGATCCTTCATGCGCAGCGCGGCAATCTGACCGGTGCCGCATCGCTATATGGGAAGGCTTCAGCGAAAATCGATCATCTCCCGGATGAACATATGGGAATCGCGCTGAGCGAGTTGCGCGATGCGCTCAGGACGTTCTTTGCCGTCGCGCTGAACGGCGAAAGCGTTCCGAATCCGCCGAAGCTTCGCCGTCTCAGCTAAAAGGGAATGTCCTCATCATCGATCGGTGCCGAGGGCATGTCTGCGCCGCCGCCGGCACTCGCGCCTGCCGAGACGTAATCGCCACCGCCGTCGCCACGGCTGCCGACGAATTGCATTTCGCTCATGATGATCTCGGTGCGCTGACGCTTGCCGCTGCCGTCCTTGGCCTCCCATTGGCGAGTTTGCAGCCGACCTTCGAGATAGACCTCTTTTCCCTTGCGCAGATATTTTTCCGCGAGGTCGGCCAGGCGGTCGAACGCGACGATGTTATGCCATTCAGTCTGCTCGCCGGCCTTGCGCTTCATACTGGTCGCGAGCGTGAAGTTGGCGACCTTCATTCCGGTCGGGAGATGACGAACCTCGGGGTCGCGCCCCAGCCGTCCCAGCAAAATCACCTTATTAACTGACATCTTCCGCCACCTCCGACAGCGAACCTAACGAACCCGTAATTATGCGCGCAAGCCCATCCTGTGGAAAACGCATCAGCAGATATCCCCAGCCCTTGCGAAATCTCGCGTAAATCTATCAGAACACCCGGCCATCAAAGCCTACAAACGGTCGATCTTTCGCCTCTGCTTCGCACTTTGTATACTGAAGTTCTCTTGCGGCGGTGAAGGTGTCGATGGGGGCAGGAAACTCCAGAACGACTCCCGTCAAGCTGTTTGCCCTTGGTGGCTTGGGGGAGATCGGCCTCAACCTGATGGTGCTCGAATGCGCCGGGCACGGCCTCGTGGTCGACTGCGGCGTGATGTTTCCCGAGGACCGGCTGCTCGGCAACGGACTCTACGTTCCCGATTTTACCGAACTGACCGACAAGCATATTCCGATCGATGCGGTGGTGCTGACGCACGCGCACGAGGATCATATCGGCGCGCTGCCGTATCTGCTGCGAAAATTTGAAGTACCGGTTTATGGCGCCGCGATCACGCTCGCATTCGTGCGCCGCCGTCTCGAAGAGGCCGGGATGCATCGGACCGAAGCGAATTTGCACGCGATCGAGCCGCGCAGGCGCTTCGAGGTCGGTCCGTTTACGATCGAGCCGCTGCGCGTGACGCATTCGACCCCGGACTCGCTTGCGCTTGCGATTCGCACGCCCGCCGGCATCATCGTGCATAGCGGCGATTTCAAAATCGATGACGCGCCGGTGGATGGGCAAAATTTTGACACCGAGGCATTCGTGGCGCTCGGCAACGAAGGCGTCGCGCTGCTGCTTTCGGATTCCACCAACGTCGAGCGACCGGGCCGTTCAGGCTCTGAAAGTTCGCTCAAACCGATTCTTCGCGATCTGATTTCGCGGACCAAGAATCGTTTTTTTCTCTCCGCGTTTTCCTCGCACATCCATCGCATCCGGCAGGTCGCCGAAGTATCGAAGGAAGTTGGCCGCCGCGTGCTTCCGCTCGGACGCCGGATGGCCGAGAGCGTGCGCCTCGGCGTCGAGACCGGCCAGCTTTCGTTCGCGCCGGGCCTTTTCGTTGAACCCGAGGAAGCGGAGTTCCTCGATCCGCGCAAGTTGACGTTCCTCGCCAGCGGAAGCCAGGGCGAGCCGTTCTCGGCGCTGGCGAAGCTAGCGATCGACAATCATCCGCGTGTACATGTCGAAAACGGCGATGTGGTGGTGCTCTCGTCGCGCTTCATCCCCGGTAACGAGCGCGCGATCAACACCCTCGTCAATCAGCTCTACAAGCTCGGCGCCGAAGTGATCTACGACGCGGTCGCGCCTGTGCACGTCTCAGGCCACGCCAGCCGCGATGAACTCGCCGACATGATCGCGATGGTGAAGCCGCGCTACTTCGTCCCGATTCACGGCGAGTATCGGCACCTGAGCCGTCACGTCGCCCTCGCCGTCGCGGTAGGAGTTCCAGAGCGTAACTGTTTCCTGCTCGAAGACGGCGACTCGCTGATGCTTACCGGCGCCGACGCCTATCGCAGCAAGAAGGCGCATACGGGCCGCATCCTGATGGAGGCGGGCGAAATCGAAGACATCGCGCTGATCGGCGAGCGCCGCAGCCTCGCGCACGATGGCACCGTGATGGCGGTGATTGCGGTCTCTGCGGGCAGCGGAACTATCGTTGGCGGGCCGGATCTATTCTCGCGCGGATTCGTCTCCGGCAATGGAACCTCGGAGCATCTGCGGCGCGGGCGCGAGGAAGTGCGCCGGCGTCTCGATGCGATCCCCCGTCCGTATCATCGGGATGACGCACGCATTAAAGATGAAGTGGTGCATACACTTCGACATTATTTCATTCATAATGTCGGCAAGCGCCCATTCATCATGGTGCATGTGATGGAGGTCCCGTAGCCATCGCACGGCCAGCCAAAACAGCGCCGATCGATCTCGCGCAGAGCAGCGTCGTGGAGGTGGAACCCGCTTCCGGCGTCTCCGCTCGCATTGCGCGCGAACTCAGCGCGCTCGCGCTGATCGCGATAGCGGCGTTCGCGACGGTCAGCCTGCTCTCGCTGCATCTTGCGCACGATGCCGGCGCGGCTAATCTCGGCGGTCCGGTAGGCGGCGCGCTCGCGCGAGGCCTCGCGTGGCTGTTCGGCTACGGCGCGTATCCGCTGATCGTCCTCGTCATTTTGCTTGGCGCCAGAATTTGGGGCCGCGGCGAATGGCCGGATCTCGCGCGCGAGGGGGGCGCCGGAGCAATCATTGTAATCGCGATGACGACCGCGATGGGATTGTGGCGGCCGGACGACATCGCCGTCGCAGGGATTATCGGCGCGCACATCGCGCGGTTGCTTCGTGCATCGCTCAACATCGGCGGCGGATATCTTGCGGTCGGCTTCGTGCTGATTAGCGGCATCGCGCTGATGCTGAAACGCGCACCGACCGAGCTCGCGTTGGCGGCCGTGCGAAAGTTGAAACCATCGATACCATTTGGCCTCGATCCGGCTAGCGAAGTGGCATTCGACTTTGCCGAGGAGAAAGACTCTTCATCCCCCGACGGCGAAACCTTGAAGCCCTCGAGGCCGGCCGGTCCGCTGCCACTCAAAGTGCGGCGCATCGAGCCGCGCGACAATTCGCGCGATAGAAAAGACAAAGATTCCAAGCCCCGCAGCCGCGGAAGCTTCAAGCTGCCGCCGCTTTCGTTGCTCGATATCCCGCCGGCCGAGCACGCGCAAATCGACGAGGCCGCGCTAGAGCGCAGCGCGCGCGTGCTCGAACAGAAGCTCGCGGATTTCGGCGTCGATGGCCGCGTGGTCGAGGTGCAGCCCGGGCCGGTCGTCACGATGTATAAATTCGAGCCCGGCTCCGGCATCAAGGTGAGCCAGATCGTCAATCTTGCCGATGACCTCTCGATGGCTCTTCGAGCGGCTGCGGTGCGTATCCAGGCGCCAGTGCCGAATGAAGCGGTGGTCGGTATCGAGGTGCCCAATCGCAAGCGCGAGATGATTTATCTCCGCGAGATTCTCGAGTCAGACGAGTTTGCCGGCGCGCAGAGCCAGCTCACCATCGCGCTCGGCAAGGACATCGCCGGACGTCCGATGGCGGCCGACCTCGCGAAGATGCCGCATCTGCTGATCGCGGGCGCGACCGGCACCGGCAAATCGGTTTCGTTGCACACCATGATCGCGTCGGTGCTGTTCAACGCGACTGCGGACGACGTGCGGTTTATTCTCATCGACCCCAAGATGCTGGAACTGTCGACCTACGAGAACATTCCGCATCTGCTCGTGCCGGTAGTGGTCGATCCCGACAAAGCCGCTTCATCGCTACTGTGGGCGACGCAGGAGATGGAGACGCGCTACGCGATGATGCGCGACCTCGGGGTGCGTAACATCGACGGTTACAATCGCGCGCTCAGTTCTGGTGCGCCGGTCATCGAATTGAAGGCGGCCAATCAGGTGAGCGACGGCGTCGAGCCGCCGATCGATGCAGCTGATGCGCCGGCGAAAATCGAGCATCGCAAGTTGCCGAAGATCGTCATCATCATCGATGAGCTGGCTGACCTGCTGCTGAGCGAGGGCAAGACGGTCGAGCGCGATATAACAAGATTGGCGCAAAAGGCGCGCGCGGCCGGAATCCATCTGATCCTCGCGACCCAGCGGCCTTCGGTCGACGTCATCACCGGCCTCATCAAGGCGAACCTGCCCGCGCGCATCTCGCTGCAAGTGACCTCGCGCGTCGATTCGCGCACGATTCTCGATTCGATCGGCGCGGAGCGGCTGCTCGGCGCGGGCGACATGCTCTTCATGCCGCCGGGCAGCGCGAAGCTGGTGCGTCTGCATGGGCCGTTCGTATCGGAAATCGAGACGCGCAAACTCGCGGATTTTCTTCGCGCGCAGGGCACGCCGGACTATTGGATGGAAATCCTCGATACCAAGCCGCCAACAGAAGAGATGGGCGAGGATTACGAGCGCGACGAAAACTATGACGAGGCCGTGAACATCGTGATGGAGACCGGGCAGGCATCGATCTCGATGATCCAGCGCCGGTTGCGAATCGGCTACAATCGCGCCGCGCGAATGGTCGAGCAGATGGAGCGCGAGGGCATCGTCAATCCTCCCGATGGCGCGCGCCCGCGCGAGGTGCGTCTGCGCAAGATCAAATGAGAGACCTCACCCCTAACCCCTTCCCTTCAGGGAAGGGGCGTTTCTATCTTGGAACCTTGGTCGGGTTCTCGATTGCGATCCTTGCGATTTCATCGACTCATGCCGCGAGCGAGAAACCTGCGCATGCGTCGGCGCAGGTGAGCGCGCTCGTGGACCGCCTGCAGGAGCATTATCAGCAGACTAAATCGTTCTTCGCGAATTTCACCGAAGTGATCTCTCCCGCCGGCGGCGCGAAGCGCGAGCGGACGGGGACCGTTTACTATCGCAAGCCCGGACAGATGCGATGGGAGTTCGCAGGGCAGGATCAGGAAGTCCTTGTGAGCGACGGCAAGCTGCTTTACAGCTATGAACCTGACCTCAATCAGGTGATCGAGACGCCCTTGGAACAAGCGTTCAAATCTTCGAGTACGGCGGCGTTTCTGCTCGGAATCGGACAGGTCCGGCGCGACTTCGATGCCTCGACGCCTGCGACGACGCCTGCCGACGGCCTCAAGCACATCGTGCTGAAGCCAAAGAACGGCAGCGATTCTTTCGAGGTGGGCGTCGATCCCGCAACGCTCGACCTCAAGAGCTTGCGGCTAGCGGATGCGCTCGGCGATGTCACCGAATTGGCATTCTCCGATATCAAGCGCGACACGCCGCTTGACGATAAGCTGTTCACTTTCATCCCGCCCGCCGGTGCTGATATCGTAAAAGCTCCGCAGCAGCCGAATTCCCATTGAACGCAACCGCATCGACCATACGCAGAATTGCCTCGCATCAGCGCCGCGAGTACAGGTATTAGCCGCAGAGAATTCCGCTCGATGGAAAAAGTTCACCTTCTCAGTCTGGGATGTCCCAAAAATCTCGCCGATAGCGAACTGATGCTCGGCGCGCTGGTCAATGCCGGATTCGAAATCACACTCGATCCCAACGCCGCACAGGTGCTGGTGGTGAACACCTGCGCGTTCATCGAGAGCGCGAAGAAGGAATCGCTCGACGCCATAATGGAAGCCGCCGAGATCAAGCGTCATGGCACGAGCAAGCGGCTAGTGGTCGCGGGATGCATGGCGCAGCGCTATGGCGTGGAACTTCGCGAGCAGCTTCCCGAGGTGGATGTTTTCGTCGGGACCGGCAACTTCCTCGAACTGCCGGAGTTGCTGCGGCGTACCGAGAATGTCGAAGCGCGACCGATTCCATATGTCGGCGCAGCGCACCTCTTGCCGTCGCATTCGGCGCCGCGCATCAAAACCGGCGATCCCTTCAGCGCGTATTTGAAAATATCCGAAGGCTGCGATCACAAGTGCGCTTTCTGCATCATTCCGAAGATTCGCGGACGTCATGAGAGCCGTCTGCTTTTCGATGTAGTCGCGGAGGCGCGGATGCTCGCCGATGTCGGCGTGCGCGAGCTGAATCTCATCGCGCAGGATCTTACCGCGTACGGCCGCGACCTCGCGCCGCGATCGTCGCTGGCGCAGTTGCTGCACGCATTGAACGACATCCACGGCATCCGCTGGATACGTCTGCTGTACTGCTATCCCAATTTTGTGACGGATGAACTGCTCGACGCGATTGCGACGCTGCCCAAGGTCACCAAGTACATCGATATGCCTTTGCAGCACGCCGACGACGCGATCCTCCGCGCGATGCGCCGCGAGCGCTCGGGCGATGCGCTGCGAAAAATCCTCGATCGGATTCGGAGCCGCATTCCGGGCGTCGCACTGCGCAGCTCTTTCATCGCGGGTTTCCCGGGGGAGACCGATGCAGCTTTCGAGCGCTTGGCCGATTTCATTCGAGAACAGGAATTTGATCGAGTTGGCGTGTTTACCTACTCTTTGGAGGAGAATACCGCCGCCTTCGATCTTCCGGATCAGGTTCCAGAGCGCGTCAAGCGTGCGCGGCGTGCGCGCCTGATGGAAATCCAGTCGGCGATTTCAGCGAAAAAGAATCGCGCGCTGGTGGGCAAAGAACTTGAAGTGTTGGTCGAAGGCGCGATGCCCGGGCGCGCGACGCGTATGCGCGGAAGAAGCCAATCGCAGGCGCCCGAAATCGACGGCTCCATTTTTTTCAAGGGAGACGCCGCGCCCGGTGAGTTGGTGCGTGTTCGTATCGACAAAGCTTTGACCTACGACCTGAGCGGATGCGTGACCGGCGTCGAAAACGAAGAGGGGGTGGCAATTCATGGCTAAGAAAGTTGCCGCGAGCCGGATCAAATTTCTGAACAAGGTTCGCGATCATCTGCTCGAGACTAAATCCAGGCTGCTCGAAGAAATGGAGACCGAGCTGAAGGCGCAGCGCGAGGGCAACAAGGACGAGGGTATGGACGCCTACGACCTCGCGTCCGAAGAACGCGATCGCGAGATCAACTTCATCCTGTCGGACCGCGAGCGCGCGAAGATCAAGGAAATCGACGACGCGCTGGCGCGACTGGCTGACAGCAGTTACGGAATCTGCGAATCGTGCGGACTGGAAATCGGAGAAGAACGCCTCGACGCGCTGCCATTCACGCGCGTATGCCGCGATTGCCAGCAGGATCGCGAGCGCGAAGCCAAATCGCAGCGCAATTATGACAGCGAGGATCGCGGCTATCGCAAAGTCGGCTCGACCGATGCCGACGAAGAGAATCTTTGAGCGCGAACCACCTTTACCATGACGGTTAAACACGGCATCCTATCAATGTGCCGGAACAGTATCCGGCACTTCTGTTTGCATGGGGCGCTCGTTTCCAACAGCAGCGTAACTTTTTGATGCGGGTTTTCAGCGACTTCGAGGATCAGGCCAGCAACGGCACCGGCGAAAGTCTGCGCCACGATCCGGAGCCGGTTGAGCGAAATCTCGCGTCCATTAAAGCCATACTCGTGCTTGCGAGCGCGAAGGGCGGCACCGGCAAAAGTCTGCTCGCGGTGAATATCGCGGGCGCGCTCGCGCACGCCGGTAAAAAGGTGGGCGTCGTGGATGCCGACTTGAACGCCCCCAGCATTCTGAGGATGCTCGGCGCCAAGGTGCCGCTGCGCTATCTCTCCAGCGAAGGAATCGAGCCGGCCGCCGCGCAGATGGGCATCCGGGTTATCTCGGCGGAGTTGCTGACGGAATCGCAGCGTCCTGCGATGAGTTTTCTCGACGACGAAACGCCGCCTCCTCCGGTCGCGGTCGCGCCCGCCAGGCTCACCCATTCGCAAGCGCTGCGTCGCATGCTGAGTCAGACGAGGTTCGGGCCGCTTGACCTGCTCATCATCGATCTCGCACCCGGCGCCGAGGAACTGCTGCGACTGATGCGAATTTTCATGCCCACCGGGGTGATGCTGATTACGCATGCTTCCGGGGGCGCTGCGTCGGCGATGCGCCACTTGCTCGATCTGAACAAGGAGATCGGCGCGCCGATCGTTGGTGCGATCGAAAACATGGTCGGCTTCGGATGCGATAACTGCCGCTCGGTGCGTCCGCTATTTCCGCATGGCGAGACCAGTGGCATCGCGCGCGCCGCCGACATTCCGATCGTCGCGCGGTTGACCTTCGATCCGCGCTTCGCCGAGTCTCCGGAGCGCGGGAAAATTTTTGTGAATGAGTTTTCGGAAACCCCTATCGGCAAGCAGTTGATCGATATGGCGCGCCAAATAGATGCGATGCTTACCGCCAGGATACGCAAAGCATCGGCAGCGACGGCACCTACGCCGGCGCCGGTTAGTGCGGTTCTACGACAGAGCTAGCGCTTACGCTGCTTACGCCGCTCAATCTTCAGCATCGTCATCGCCAGTTGAGTCCGGCAATGTTTCGGCGCGGCGCGAGCATTCGAACATCCCCGCGCCTTCCGACTCGCCGAGCCTGAAACGCGCGAAGCCCAATGCGGTGAAAATTCGAGTGCCATCGGGACCGGGGCGCGACAGCGGAATGAAGTTCTCGACGCTCTCGATTAGCGACAAGCGGCTGTCATCATCGCCGAATCCTGCCGATACGCGAGTTGGCGGCGAGGAGACCGACGGAGTGTCGACCGCGACATGATTTACGGTGCACGCCGTCCATTCGGATCCGTTCAGGATTCGCCCGGAACTCTGTTCTTGAGCATCGCTGGAAACGGCGCGCATCTCGATCGCGGTCGGAGCGACCGCATCGTCGAAGCATGCCCAGATCATTCGCCGCGAGTTGAATCGTTGCGGACCGAGTCCGGTGAACGAGAGCCCACTGCGTCCGACGCCTTTGATTGCGGATGTGGCCCCATCGATGCGAACCGATCCGCTGAGTCTTCCGAAGGTGGCGATCGAGCTTTCGCGATTGCGGTCATCGCTCGCCTCAAACAGTTGCTCGAGATCGAAGCTGGCGTTGCCCGCGCTCGGCTCCAGCAGAATCGAAACCTCCATCGACTCGTCGAGCCACCCTGATGCCAGAGCGCGCTCGATGCTGAGATAGTGCGTCGCGTCCGGCACGATCACGGCGTGCCCGCGGAAGCTTACCAGAAGTCCGTCGCGATCCGATTCGAGGGCGAGCGGTCCGAGGCTGAGGCGATTGCCGTCGCGCCGCGGCTTTCCTTCGCCGGTGAAGAGTGCGACGCGGCCGCGCGAGAGCAGCATCATGATGCGTGCGCCGACGCCTCCCGCGCCGAGGTCGAAGCTCGCCATCGCGCCGATCTTTGCGGATGGATCGAACAACTCGACGCCGACCCGCGTCGGCATCGCAGTCGCTGCCCCAGGTGTCGCGGTTGCAGGCCGTTTTGGTGCGGGCGAGCGGACGACTGTCAGATCGCTGCGGGTTCCATTGGCGATCTTTCTGTGACTGTTGCCGCCGAAGATCGCACCGATGCTTGCGATGCATCGCCGGCGAAGTTCGCCGGGCATCCGCAGCGCGACCGAAAGCTCCAACTGAACCGCGTCGATCTGATTGCGCGCCGCCATCGCGGACAATTCGCGCAGCACCGGGACGGCGCTTTCAATGTGTCGATCGGTGAAAGCTTGCAGCAGATTTTGCGCGCCGCCTCCGGGATAACGCAGACCGAAGCTGGCGAGAATTCCCTGCGTATCGAGCTGCGCTGCCAACTGGCCGAGCGCGCCCCGAATGAAATCGTCCGATGCAGAAACGCGCGCCGCGCCCGGCGGGCGCAGCTGATCTCCATGACGTCGCAAACCGAGGCCTAGATCGACTCGCGCCTGGATTACATTCCATCCATGGATGACCAGAATCGTCGCATGACCGTGGCGCACGATGATCCCCGTCAGCCGCTCCAGAATCATTTCCAGGAACCACGGCGCGTTCGCACTGACCTGCGACAGACGATTGAGGTCGAGATGATTGCGGTCCATCGCGCCATTGATCAACGCGGGCGCATCGAGAAGCGCCGAGAGCTCGCGGGTGATCGCGGCCGTGTGAAGATCGTTGACTTTGGGATTCAGAAGCGCGCGCGTTGCCTGACCGGCACGGCCGCCGTGCGGAGCGATCAGCAGAATCGGAGCGTTGCCATCGAGAATCTCCAGCCATGGTGCGGATGCGCCGTCGAGGGATTTTTCGATCTCGCTCATGAAGCCTGATGCGCCATCGCTGAGCGCGCATGCAGCGCGAAAGACGCGATGAAATAGTACGCGATGTATGCGAGCGACAGGTAGAGCAGGATTGGATTAACCGACGGCAGCGAGGGCAGCATCGCGATCGTGACCACGCCCCAAATTATTCCGAGCGTGATCGTTATCGGCCGCAGCGGGCGCGTGCGGCTCGGATAGATGTATTTGATCGGAATGAACACCATCACGCCGAACAGCGCGAGGATCGCTTCGTTCGCGACGGTCCCCCAGTTGAGGCAGTAGAGGTAGAAGACCACCAGGTTCCAGTAGGAAGGAAAGCCGAGGAAGAAGTGGTCGGGCGTCTTGGCGTCGGTCTGGCAAAACTGATACGCGCTCGCGACCAGCACGAATCCCGCGACCGCGAAGCCGATGGCGCCAGTCACGAGGCCCGCGC
Organism: Binataceae bacterium (SeqCode); assembly: GCA_035294805.1. Classification (GTDB taxonomy): domain Bacteria; phylum Desulfobacterota; class Binatia; order Binatales; family Binataceae; genus DATGKG01. The sequence goes on from DATGKG010000301.1 coordinate 10,949, forward strand.
GTATCGCCAGGTAAACCGGCGCGACCACGTAAGTCAGGTAGTCAACGATATTGTCGAGCAGCGCGCCGTCGAAACCCGGCACGCGCGATTTCACATTGAAGAAGCGCGCCAGCGTGCCGTCGCTGGAGTCGATTGCGATCGTCACCGCCATCGCGATGAACGAGGCGCGATAGTCGCCGACGCCTGCATAGTGAATCGCGAGCACGCCGAACACCGCACCCAGCGCGGTGTACAGATGTACGCCCCACGCGCAGGCCAGCAGCAACAGGCGGCTGCCATTGGTTTCGGCGATCGCCGGTGCTTGCATTGCGCGCGCTTTCATTTGGGTCTGATGTGACGCGGGCCGAAGTAGTCTTCGAGAATCGTCATGAACGGTCCGCACGCGCGATGCTTCTTGACGTGCGCGACCGCCTCGTCGAGCGACATCTTGCCGTGTGCGCGCAGGTAGCCGATGGCCAGTGTCGGCGCTCGATTGAGACCGGCGTTGCAATGGAGATAAACGCGCTTGCCGGCAGCGATTAGCGAATGGAGCGCTTCGAGACCAACGCGCAGCCGCTCCGCCATTGCGTCGGCGCTGCCATCCTGAATCGGAGTGCGCACGAAAGAAATCCCGTTCGCATCGCATTCGGCGCGAATCGCCTGAAGGTCGAGGCCGTGCAGCCTCACGTCGTCATCGTCCTGGAGATTGTGAACCGCGTTGATCTCGTAGGACTCCTTGAGCCATCCGATATCGTCCTTGCGCGGATATTCGCCGATCAGGAGATTAGGCGTAATTTCCGCCAGCGACGGCCGCGTCGCGCGATGAGCTCGGGCTTCGTTCTGGGAGCGGTTTTGCCACCAATCCACGCTGCCATCTAACCATGAACGCGCGACTTACTGAACTACCGCTCTGGGTTCGCGCATGCCCCGGGCGAGCCGGCGCGATGCCATTCGTAGAGCCATATCGAGGCCAGCACCGATGCGGCGCGCGCGATTTGGCGCGCGAACATCGCGGCGTCTTCATCCATCAGCGCGCGCTGATATTCACGTCCTCGATATGCTCCGGCGTCACGTGCCGCGCGATCATCGCGAATGACTTCCCCGATCAGGCGGTTCGCGTCGTGAATTTCCGCAATGGAAGGCGCCCATACATCATTGAATTCGTCGATGTGGATTTCGTGCGATGCCATCGGTTCCAGTTGATCAAGCGAATGATCGACCGCAGCCTCGATGCGAGCGTGAAGGCCGCGGTCGCCCGCATAGCCATCGTAATGGACCGTCGAATGGAGCGGCTGGCTCGCATCCCCAACGTAATGCGCGAGGTAGCCGGAGAGGCGCACCACCGTATCGCAATCGCCGCGTCGCCAAGCGCTTTCGAGCTGCGCGCTGACGCTCTCGATAGTCCACGGCAGGGTTCCGGCGCGCTCGAGCGTGCGATATCCGAAGCGGCGGCGCATCCGATTGAAGTCTGGATTGAGTTGCGGCCAGGGATCGCTGCCGAATAATTCCACGTCGATGTAATGCCGCCGCTCTTCGGCCTTGCCGTATCGCGCCTTGAGCACCGAGTCGGGCTCGACCGCATGCGTTTCCAAGGCACCTTCATTGCGAGAGAGCGCCGATTTGAGAGGAGAGGGTGGGAGCGCCGAGACCGCGAGCCGCGCGATCGCACGATGTGTTCTGCTATCCCACGCCCGCGCCGGCATCGCACAGAAGAGCAACGCGCAGAACAAAAGCGCGATGTAATGCGGCTGCCTCAGTAGCGGAAACCTACAGCTTGGCGTGACGCCGCGCGCGCGAGGTCTTATCGCCCTGCGCTTCTTCCTGAGCAGTATGGGGAAGCTTGCGGGCCTTGCTACTCATCGCGCGACGCGGTTGCGGGACCAGACTCTCGACGCTCCTGCGCAGGAAGTCGGCCGCTTTGCGATAGGCGCCCGCGCCTTCTGAACTTTCCGCCACGACGCGCAGTTCGGCATTCGAAATTACCCGTCCGATGCGCATTTCGACCGGATGATGCTTCGGGATCAATTTGCCCTTGCCGAGCACCTCGTAGGTGCCGCTGATGTGGATCGGCAACACGTCGCATCCGCTGCGCAGCGCGAGATATCCCGCGCCGCTCTTGAATTCCTGCATCGAGCCGTCGGGCGAGCGGGTGCCTTCCGGGAACATCAGAACGCTATGGCCGGCCGCGAGTTCCGCCAACGCCTCATCGAGCGACTCGAGTTGTGCGCGCTCGCGATCGAATGGGATCAGCGTGGTGAGATTCGATACGACGAACCGGCGCGTCGGAGTATTGAAGAAATAATCCTTGGCCGCGAGCACGACCAGCCGCTGGCCCGTCTCGCCCAACGCGTGCGTGATTAGCAGCGAGTCGACGTGGCTCGAATGATTAGCGACCACCAACATGTTCGAGTTCGCGGGGATATTGCCGCGTCCGAGGATTAGCGGCTTGAGCCAGGAATCGAAAACCGCGCTCTGGGTGCGGCGGAACAGCGCGCGTCCGAGGCTGCGCAGCGGACCCGGGAGCATCGGAGTGAACGGCTCGGCGAACTTCGCATAAGAGGGCATCGGCAGGCGCGGCGTCGCGTTGCTATTGGCGGCGAGCTTTTGCAAATCGTCAACCGTGCGAAGATCGCCCAGCTCCTCGACGCCTAGCTCACGTCCAAAATGTTCGCCGATATGTTCCGCCAGCTCCGCCAAAGCGAGCGAGTCGAGCCCGAGATCCTCGATGAGACGCGTGGCTGGAGTTATGCGCAGCGTCTCGTTGGAGACTTGCGCGATAGCGTGAGCGAGCCAGTCTTCGACCTCCGCGCTTGCGGCGACTTGCTCATCGGCGCGCGCTTCCAGCATCTGGCGCAGCGACTCGACGACTTCGAGCCGCTTGACCTTGCGCGTGCGCGTGCGCGGCAGTTCATGGTCGGTGAAGCGCAGAATCCTGATCCGCTTATGCGGACTGATTCCCGCGCTGATTTTTTCGAAGTGCGCGCGCAGCCGATCCTCGAGCGCGCGGCGGCTGGTGCCGCGGCCGTACGCCGGCACCACCAGTGCGGCGGGCTGCTCGCCACCGCCGAGCTTCATCGCAACAACGGCCATCTCCTTGATATCCGAATTGTGGCCGTAAATTTCCTCGACTTCGTCGATGTAAATGTTATTGCCGCCGGCATCGACGATGACGTCCTTGGCGCGTCCCACAATGTAGAGCCGGCCGTCGCCGTCGAAGCGCCCGAGGTCTCCCGTGTGCAGCCATCCGTCCTTGAGAACCTCGTCGGTCGCACTCTGGTTGCGGTAGTAGCCGGCCATCACGTTCTGACCGCGTACCATCAGCTCACCGACATCGCCGTGGCCGTCGAGCTTCACTTCCAGTTTGGAAAGTGGCTTGCCCACCGAACCCGCGATCGCGGTTTCGCCCGGATGCGCGACGCTCACCACCGGCGACGC
>DATGKG010000302.1:0-7423 GCA_035294805.1 Binataceae bacterium (SeqCode)
GTAAGTCCTTTTCATCGATGCTGACCAATTTTAGCGATACTCGGGGCCCCTCGTGCGGCCCGGGAATTTAGCGATTAAGCAGGATGATTCTGTATGAAACGAAGTAGCAATGGAACCACACCTGCGCCATCGGAGCAAGCGCGATTCGGAAGGCGGTCTCAGCCGTGATATCTGCTTTTCAATTCGGCGAGCGAATGGTCCCTGATTTCAGTGAAGCTAATTTTAAGCGAATCGCTTAAATCAATCGCACAAAGCTGAAAGCTGCAGCTGAGTTGATCCCACGTGCAACCAATTTGCTCGAAGTATTTGACCTTCTCCATGTCGGTTTCGGTGCTCTTCAATCTGTTCAACATTCCACTCACCTTCGCGCCTCCCATCTCTAACCTGTAGAACGACCGCTAAAATCAAATCAAGCATGGTTTCTCTTGATGATGCCTAATTTGATTTGAGACGCGGGTCGTCACTCGCAACGCATTGATATGCGAATGCCCAAAGCCTGTTCGCGCCTTTCAAGTCGGCCTCGTCTGCTTCCTGCTGTCGTCGCCTGATGTCGGCTTCACAATCATCCGGCCTATCGAAAGTCTTAACAGTGCCCCACTTGGATAACGGTGCCACGGCGTCTGGATATGGAGTGCCTTTGGTAGCCGACGCCACCAGGTGTTCTGGCGGTAACATCAGATACCAACCCACCAATGCGAGGGCGGCGGCGTGGCGGAAGCTCATCTCCATTTGAGGTGGAACCAGTTGATGCGCGGATCTTTCGCATCCACGCACAAGCTCGAAGACGCTAGGCGCTGACTCATCTGCACCGAGTCCGGCACGCCTGATACCTGCACGAAAGAAGAATAGGCTGAGAGGCCTCGCGCGCGAGCCGCATCGCATTCGGCGGAATGATCAAAAAACGCGATGACGTACCAATCCGCCAAGTGCGCTGAGGTCTCGGGATTTCCTTGACGAATCGGCGGTTGCATCAGGTACCATCCGTAATCGTGTTGCTGAACGGAGACCGTTCGGGTCGGATTAGCCGCAGCAGAACCGACTGCTGTCCGACGTTGCGCCGCGCATCCGACGCTCAAAAACGAAATCGCTAGCATCATGGTGAGGCGGGATTTCACGAGTCGTAGTATAACCCCGGTCAGGCACGGCCGTAATAATGTACATCGAGGACACCATCGTTGCGCCTGTCACGCCTGCCGGAACCGGAGCGGTTGCTATCGTGCGCGTATCGGGTCCGAAGACGCGGGAAATCCTGAGAACTATCTGGCGTCCGCTCAGAAACGATGAACTCAAGCCAAGAAGACTCTACCTTGGCGACATCATCGATCCGGAAACTGGCGCGCAACTCGATCGTGCGATGGCGGTCATCTTCCCGAAGCCCCATAGCCTGACCGGAGAGGATGTTGCGGAATTGCAGTGCCATGGTGGGGGCTACCTGGTCCGTAGGATCACAGCGCTCCCGATGCGACTCGGCGCCCGGATGGCCGAACCGGGGGAGTTCACTCGTCGAGCCTTTCTCAACGGACGAATGGATCTTACGGAGGCGGAGGCAGTCGCGGACCTCGTCGAGGCGAGAAGCGAATCGGGGCTGAACCAGGCCATCGTTCAACTGAACGGCGCACTCGCTGAAAAGCTCAATGGACTTCGACGTCAGTTGATTGGAATCCGGGCGCATCTGGAAGCCGAGATCGATTTCTCCGATGAAGACATCATAATTCCATCACGAAGCGAGATTGCATCATCGATTGAGAGGGTTTCCGCTGACGTTGCGATACTGCACGATAGCTACTCACGTGGCCGTTTAGTGCGGGAAGGTGCGCGGGTCGCCATTGTGGGCAAGCCGAACGTAGGGAAGTCGAGCATCTTAAATCTACTGCTCGGAACCGAGCGTGCGATCGTAACGTCAATTCCAGGAACCACTCGTGATGTTATCGAGGACTCGATTCAAGTCGGTCGCTATTCGATAGTTTTGCAGGACACGGCCGGGATTCGCGACAGCTCAGACGATGTGGAGAAAATTGGGATCGCGCGGAGTCATCGATCGCTCGCCGACGCCGACCTCGTACTCTCGGTATTCGATTCGTCAGAACCCTTGAGTGCGGACGATGTTGCGATTGCGCATCATTTGAAGAAACGAGCAGGGGTGACGCTGCTCAACAAGAATGACCTTCCCGGCAAAACGACTGCGGACGTTCTGCGCGCCCTCGGAATCGATTCGCCGATCCTCTACTTCTGCGCACTGCGCGCGGAGGGCATCGAGAAGCTGAAAGCCGAACTGGTCCGCACCATCGAGAGTCTGGGCCACCCGGTTAGAGGCGAAGAATTAGCGATCTCGCGTGAACGCCATCGCGACGCACTCGCACGCGCTCTCGACGGGCTGGCGTCCGCGAAGCAAAGCGCGCTCACATCGATGCCACCGGAAATCATCGCGGTTGATGTGATGTCCGCCGCGGATGCGCTCGGCCAGATCACCGGCGAAGTACATACGGAGGATGTGCTCGACGCAGTCTTCCGCGAATTCTGCATCGGGAAATGATCTGCTAGGATTCGTTCCGAACAGCAGAAAATCACTGAGGCACATGACACAGCGGTTAAAAAAGACTTCACCCAGAGCCGAACGACGAAGGCGCCCCTCTTTCTCGCTTTGTGTCTCTGTGGTTTTCTGCTCCAGCCTATAAGTAGATTAACTCTACGAAAAGTAGATGAAGTACGATGTCATTATAGTCGGCGCCGGACACGCCGGAATCGAAGCATCTCTCGCCGCTGCGCGGATGGGCGCGATGACGCTGATGCTCACGCTCAACCTCGATCACATCGGCCAGATGTCGTGTAATCCTGCGATCGGAGGGATCGGCAAGGGTCACTTGGTGCGCGAGATCGACGCACTCGGCGGCGAGATGGGCGTCGCCATTGATGAGACCGGGATCCAGTTCCGCTTTCTCAACACACGGAAGGGCCCGGCGGTCCGCGCGCGCCGCGCGCAAGCGGACAAGGCCGCGTATCGGGCGCGGATGAAACGTGTGCTCGAATCAACGCCGCACCTGCACGTGCGTCAGGCGAGCGTCGAGCGCCTGATCGTCGAGGATGGCGCGGTGCGCGGCGTCGAGTCGCAAATCGGCGAGGTTTTCGAAGCTCGCGCGGTTGTTCTGACGACTGGGACTTTTCTAAAGGGCCTGGTGCACGTCGGCGAAAAGCATTTCTCTGCCGGGCGCGCGGGCGATTTCGCTGCGATGGGACTCAGCGATCATCTGCGCGAACTGGGCTTCCGCATCGGGCGGCTCAAGACCGGCACCTGTCCGCGCCTGGACGGCCGCACGATCGATTATTCGCGCCTCGAGGTTCAGCCCGGCGACGAGCCGCCGCCGCCGTTTTCGTTCCGCACGAAACATATCGCGCAACCGCAGCTCCCATGTCATCTGACGTTTACCAATGCGCGAACCCACGAAATCATTCGCGCCAACATCAACCGCTCGCCGATGTACTCGGGCACGATTCAGAGTCGCGGCCCGCGCTATTGCCCGTCGGTCGAGGACAAGGTGATGCGCTTCGCGGACAAGGAGCGCCATCAGATTTTCCTTGAGCCCGAGGGCCGTGACACGATCGAGGTCTATCCCAACGGCCTCTCGACGAGCCTTCCGCTCGATGTGCAGATCGCGATGGTGCGCTCGATAGTCGGTCTCGAGCGCGCGGAGATCATGCGCCATGGCTACGCGATTGAATACGACTTCTCCGACCCGACGCAGCTTCATCCGTCGCTCGAGACGCGGCTGGTGCGCGGACTGTTCTTCGCCGGTCAGATTAACGGTACCACCGGATACGAGGAGGCGGGTGCGCAAGGTCTGATGGCGGGAATCAACGCAGCGTTGCAAGCCCGCACGGAACCGACGCTCATCCTCCGGCGCGACGAGGCATACATCGGTGTGATGATAGACGACCTGGTCACACGTGGAATCGGCGGGGAGCCATACCGGATGTTCACTTCGCGCGCTGAGTACCGTCTCATGTTGCGCGAGGACAACGCGGATCGGCGTCTCTCTCCCATCGGAGAAAAGCTCGGCCTACTGGATCATGACGCAATGTTGCGGATGCGCACCAAGTCCGATGCGGTGGCGACCGAGTTGCAGCGGTTGCATTCAGCCGTGGTTGCGGATTCGCCTGCCAACCAGGTCGTGCTCGTCGAAGCCGGGTCCTCACCCATGACACAATCGGTGCGCGCCATCGAGCTGCTGAAGCGTCCTGAACTTTCCTATGCAACCGTCATTCGGATGGCCGGTCTCGACGGCGGTCTGGAACCGGATGCGGCCGCCGAACTTGAAATCGAAGTGAAGTACGACGGCTACGTGAAGCGTCAGACCGAGGCTATAGAGCGCTTCCGTCGTCTCGAAGATGCTGCGATTCCCGAATGGGTCGACTTCCGCAATGTGACCGGACTCTCCGCCGAGGCCAAGGAACGCCTGTCGAACACTCGACCGCGCTCACTGGGCCAGGCCGCGAGGATGCCGGGGATCACGCCCGCGGCAGTCTCGCTGCTGGCAGTCCATATCAAGGCGCATCCGACGCGAGGGTCGCTCGCACGCTGAGCCCCGTACGTTTCACGTGAAACGTTCTTCCGATAAGGCTCACGATCCCCACAACATAGCGAAAGCTGTCCGCCGTCAGGTTGAGGCGTTTCTGCACACCATTCCCGATGTTGTCGATGCCGATTTCTCCGTGCGCATCGAAGCGCTGGCTGCCACCGTCACGGTATGGGGCTTGAAGATGAATCTCACCGCGCATCCCGAGGACGCTGAGGAAATCGCGTTTCACGTGATCGATAGCCTGATGCCGATGGTGCTCGCTTCCGACCCATCCAGCGCACTATTCGGCCAATTCGAACGAAATCGCGAAATTCTGGACCTCGGCAGCGGCGCCGGATTTCCGGGATTGGTCCTTGCTGCGGCGACGCCGGCGCATTTTACGCTCGTCGAGTCGCGCCGCAAGCGCGCGAGTTTTCTCCAGGTCGCCGCCGCCGATATGGGCCTCAGCAATGTCACGATCGAAGCCAAGCGGGCCGAGCAACTCGACCTCGAATGCCGCTACGATCTCGTCACTGCTCGCGCGTTTGGCGATCCTGCGGATTTCTTCGCGATCGCCATGCGCGTCCTGAAACGCGGCGGCCTCGCGATACTGTATGCGAATCCATCGCAGCGGTTCGTTCCCGAGGCTCAGCGCATTCCCTATCGCGTCGCGCGCCTCGATACTTGTGTCGATCGCATTCTCGCGATTCGAAGATGTGCATAGATCGACAAATTGTGGATTGGTCGCGCGCGCCGAATTGATTTCATCGATCGAGAGGGACATTATTCTTACAGGCGGCATTCGTTTCACGTGAAACGAGGCCAATACCGCGCTCGGATGTGGTGGTTGATGTGGGGCGGGTAATCACAGTCGCGAATCAAAAAGGCGGCGTAGGCAAAACTACTACCGCGATCAACCTGGCCTTCGCGCTCGCGCAGAAGGGCCGTCGGGTTCTCCTCATCGATCTCGATCCGCAGGGAAACGCTACTTCGGGCCTCGCATGCTCCGATGAAATCCGCACCGCGCTGGCATCGGGCCGCACCATCTATGAGGCGCTGGTGTCCGGCGGGGCGATGAACGACATTGTCCACATGGTCCGTCCGAATCTTTTTCTGGCCGGCGCCAGCAACGATCTCGTCGGCGCGGAAATCGAGATGGCGACGATGGCGGGGCGCGAGCGGCGGCTGCGCGCGTTGCTGTATGGTGTCCGGGAAGAATATAACATCGTTCTAATTGATACGCCGCCTTCGTTAGGACTTCTGACTCTCAACGCACTAGTCGCGTCCGATACCGTGCTGGTTCCGATGCAATGTGAGTACTACGCGCTCGAAGGTCTGAGTGCGCTGCTCGCCACTATCAAGCGCGTCAAAGAGCAGCTTCGTCCCGCGCTCGAGATCGAAGGCCTCGTACTCACGATGTTCGATTCGCGCAATCGCCTCAGTCACGAGATCGCGCGCGAGGTCCGCGAGCACTTCGCCGACAAGGTTTTCAAGTCGGTCATCCCGCGCAATGTGCGGTTGTCCGAAAGCCCGAGCCATGGACTTTCGGTCCTCGAATACGAGGCCAAGTCGGCGGGCGCGGAGGGTTATCGCGAGCTCGCGGCCGAAATCATCGCGCGGGAAAATGCCGAGGCAAACCAGACGCCACCAGAGAATATGCCGTCCGAGGCGGTGCTTGAGGAGTTAAGCAAATGATTCGCAAACCGTTGGGACGCGGACTGGGCGCGCTGATCGAAAGCACCACGTTCGAAAGCACATCATCTAAAGCGCAAGCGGTGCGCGAGAACACCTCGATAACGATGGCGCCAGCCTCCCGCATTTCCGCAGGAGCCCTTCAGCCGCGTCAGCACTTCGATGCGGACCGGCTTGCAGAGCTGACGCGCGCGATTCAAAGCCAGGGAATCATCGAGCCGCTGATCGTTCGGATCGTCGGCAATCCCGACGATTTCGAAGGCCCCCGCTACGAACTAATTGCCGGTGAGCGGCGGCTGCGTGCCGCGCGCGCTGCCGGTCTCGAAACTGTCCCCGTCATCGTGCGCGATCTGGACGATCGCGCGGCGCTGGAAATGTCGCTGGTAGAGAACCTCGCGCGCGAGGAATTGAATGCGGTTGAGGAGGGGCGCGCGTTCGCACGCCTGAGCCGCGAGTTTTCTCTCAGCCACGACGACATTGCAACCCGCATCGGCAAGAGCCGTCCGTACGTGAGCAATGCGATTCGCCTGCTGGATCTTCCGGAGCCGATTCTCGAACTGATCGCGCGCGGGCAACTCACTGCGGGCCAGGCGCGACCGCTGCTCGCGATAGCGTCAGAGGTGGCGCGCCTTAAGGCCGCACAGAAAATCGTCGAGGGCGGCATAACGGCTCGTGGAGCCGAAGAGATCGCCGCAGCGCATCGCAAGCATTCATCGAATGATGCGACGTCGAAGGCAAACGGCTCTTCCGATCCGAATCTGGAAGCGCTGATCAACGCGCTGCAGCATGCCCTCAAGCGCAAGGTTCGCGTCATTCGCCGTCGCGGCAAGAGCCCCGGCCGGGTCGAGATCGACTATTACGATGAGAACGATCTGACCGCGCTGGCCGCGACGCTCGCCGGCGCTTCGCGACAAGTTTCCGCGCACGCGTAGCAGCGATCCAGACAAAACACCAAGACACCAAGGTCGGATGAGTGACGTTCCACTCGAAGGCGCAGGATCAAGAAGTCTCCGAGGCCACGATTTCTTGATCTCGCGCCTACTGATCGCTTGTTGCTCATCCTACCTTGGTGTCTTGGTGTTTTGCCTGGATTCTTTTCCGTGCGTCACTCACTCTCGCCCAATTTGCGATGGAACATCTCGAGCGCGAGGCCGTAGCAGATGCGCGCGACCGCCGGA
>DATGKG010000303.1:0-17136 GCA_035294805.1 Binataceae bacterium (SeqCode)
ATGCGGCTCGGCGAAGGAACCGCGGCTGCGCTCGCGATGTCGATCATCGAGTCGGCGCTCGATTTGTTTCATCAGATGGCGACGTTTCAGAGCGCCAGCGTGTCGGGAAAAATTCGGTGACGAAGGGCGGATTCCTCCTGCGTCTTCGTCTCGCGGTAAGCTTCCTCACCATCGTTCCGGTTTCAATCGAGGATGCGAGCGAGTCCGCTGTCGCGGCATCGATGGCGTGGTTTCCGCTAGTTGGCGCGATGATGGGCGCCGCGTTCGCGCTCGAAGACTATGCGCTCGGTTTCCTATTTCATCACGCGATCCGTTCCGCGCTCATCGTGCTTTCGATGGCGGTGCTCAGCGGCGCAATACATCTCGACGGCCTCACTGATACTGCCGATGCGCTAAGCGCCGGCCGAGATCGTACGCGGGCGCTGGAAATTCTCCGCGACAGCAGAATTGGGGTATTCGGCGCGATCGCGCTGTTCTTCGGCCTCGCACTCAAGATTTTCGGATTGGCAAGCCTCGATGGCGACCCACGACTTGTCACGCTGATCCTGGCGCTGATGCTCGCGCGTTGGGCGCTGGTCGCGGTGAGTTACAAAATCGATTACCTGCGAACCGAAGGCGCGGGCTCCTCGATGCTCGGGCGCCTTGACAATCGGAACCTCATGATCGCCAGTATCTTCACGATCCTGCCGCTGATTTTCATCCACTGGCGGAGGCTTGTCATCGCATACGCGCTTACCGTGATCGTCACGTTCGCGATGCGATCGTTTTATCGGCGCTGGCTCGGCGGAATCACCGGCGACCTCATCGGCGCGTGCGGCGAGATCGTCGAGGTCCTTGTGATGCTGACGATGGCGGCGCGCTGAATTGCTATTTCGCGCGCATCGGGTAGCCGGACACCATCAGGATCACTTCGTTCGCGACTGCGGCGATTTTCTGATTCGTCCATCCGAGCAGATCGCGAAAGCGCCGCGCCGTAGGATTGTCCGGTACGATGCCGGCGCCAACTTCGTCGGTCACTACAATCGACGAGAACGGCGCGCGCGTCAGCGCGCTCGCGAGACGATCCGCCGATGCGAGAATCGATTCGTCCTGCGCGCCGATGCCCATCAGATTGGAAACCCACAACGTCAGGCAATCGAGAATGACGCCGTCCGCGCGGGCTTCCAGAGCCGCCAGCGCGATCGTCGGATCGAGCGCCTCCTCGATCGTCACAAAATGCGCGGGACGCGTGATCTTGTGATGCTCGATGCGCGTCGCCATCTCGACATCGAGCGCCTGCCCGGTGGCGATGAAGAAAAACCGATTGCCTTTGAACGATTTCGCGAGCGTGATCGCATGCGAACTTTTTCCGCTGCGCGCGCCGCCGGTGATGAGCGAAATCCGTTTCATCGATCGTCAAGCGTACATCATGCGCGACGAGTTGCGGAGTGGATGTTGACCTCGCGTGCCGACCGGCGTATCTATTCGCGGCACATCCGGTGTACGGGAAGCCGGTTCAAAGCCGGCGCTGCCCCGCAACTGTGAGGGAGGACGAAGGCCCATCAATGCCACCGCATCGCGCGGGAAGGCGGGCCCGAGGATGAATCCCAAGCCAGGAGACCGGCCGGATGATTTTATGTCTGCCTTCCGCGGGGAGGGCGAGGCGTCGGGAAATCTTCCTGGCCCGATTCCTTCGTTTGAGGGAGCGGGTTTTCTTTTCTCGCGCTCTCCTAAATTCTCCGCCCGGCAGGGACATTCACGCGGAGGAGTGAATGAGAGCAGTTCGAGTTGTCGTCCTGTCATGGCTGGTGATCGCCGTTGTATCGATGCGCGCGTATGCGGATCCGTCGCCGTCCGCGGCCGCCTCGCCTGCCGCCGCGCAGATGCAACCGCAAAAGCTTCCGCCGGTGGTCGTCACGGCCACCCGCATCGAGCAACCGCTTAGCGATATCGGCACCACCGTCAGCGTCGTCGATCGATCGCAAATGCAATCGCAGCAGCTTCAACAGATGACCGACGTCCTGCGCGAAGTGCCCGGCGTATCGGTGATGCAGGGCGGCTCGCCCGGCACGCAGGCCGACGTGATGATTCGTGGCGCGACTCCGTCACAGACGCTCATACTGCTCGATGGTGTCGAGGTTAATACTGGTGCGAGCGGCAGTTTCGACATCTCCAATCTCACCACCGACAACCTCGATCGCACGGAAGTGGTTCGCGGCGCGGGCGGTTCGCTCTATGGATCGCAGGCGATCGGAGGCGTGGTGAATCTCCTCTCGCAGGAGGGCGAGGGTCCGGCGAAGGCGAGCATCCTGTCGGAGGGCGGCAATCGCGCGAGCGAGCGCCAACTGCTCGCGGTCAATGGCGCGGATGGAAGCCTCGGGTATTCGGGCGCGCTGTCATATTTTTCGACGGAAGGTTTTCAGCGCATCAACGACAGCAGCGACAACCTTTCCGGCCAGTTCCGCCTCGATTGGCATGTCGACGAGAAAACCACGATTCGCGGCTTCGCGCGCTACTATCGCTCGAATGTGAGCCTTCCCGATTTCACGATTTTCTCCGGCCAGCTCAATCCGACCGCGCATCAGCGCGGCGAGTTCATGCTGTTCAAGGCTGAGGTGGAGCGCGAAATCATCGCACATCTGATCGCGCGCATCAGCGCATCCTTCGTGCGCAACGAAATCCGCGTCAGCTTCCCGCCCTATCCCGGCAACACCGGACTCGAAACTTCCGAGCGCGATCGGATTCCGGAAGAGACCCGCGGCGCGCTCGCCGAGGCGGTCTACACGTGGCCGGCCGATCTATTGAGGATTCCGCATCTGGACTTCGACGGATGGCGCACGCTGGCGGGTTTCGATTTCAAAGATCGATGGTTGCGCACCAGCGACTTTTCGACATTCACCACGCCGCCGCCGAGCATCTCGTTCTTCACCGCGCGCCGCCAGGAATACGCGGGCTATCTCGAACAGGAAGCCGGCGCATTCGATGGACATCTGCTTGGCACCGGCGGCTTTCGCGTCGACGACAACAGCCAATTCGGCAAGGAGGTCAGTTCGTCGTGGTCGGTCGCGGCGCCGATCAAGGAAATCGGCCTGACGATACGCGGCAGCTACAGCGAGGGCTTTCGCGCGCCGGCCTTCGACGAATTATTCTTCCCATTTTTCGGCAACCGGAAATTGTCGCCGGAAATTTCCAGCGAATACGACGGCGGCTTCACCCAGACGTTCGGCGATCTGTTTTCATTTACCGGGACTTACTTCTCGCGCCGCGTCCATAGTTTGATCGTCACGGTGCCGGTCCCGGTCAGCAAGGCGAATCCATTCGGCTCGATGGCGGGCAACGCCGGACGCGTCGATGTGCAAGGCCTCGAGCTGGCGCCGTCGTTCGGCCCCTACTACGGCTTCTCACTCAATGGAGGCTTCACGGTGCTGGATGAAACGCACATCGGCGTCAACGAGCCGCTGCGCGTGCCGAAGCGTTCCGCCTATGCCGTCGCGCAGTATGAGCATCGCGAGCTGCTGTTGCCGCGCGACAAAATGACGCTCTCGCTCGCGTACACCTTCGTGGGCGATCGCGACGACATCACCCCCATCGGCACGATTCGAAATCATGTCGGCTATCATCGCCTCGATGCGACCGCGAGCTACGATGCGCAAGCGGCGTGGAATTTCATTTCCAACGAGGAATTGTTTGGACGGGTCTCGAATCTTTTCGATCGTCATTATGCGGAGGAGTTCGGCTTCCCGTCGCCGCCGGTAAACTTCCTCGCGGGTATCAAGCTGGAGTTCGAGTGATCGATGATGCGCTGGAACGTTCGCGCCCGAAGCAGCTTTCGAATGCCGCGCGAATGGCTTCCCGGCGGACGCGAAGATCATTTAGTAGCTGTTGCGGACCGGCGTCGCCTTCATACCGCATCCGGCGCGCCAGAGGACGCAGCGCATCGGGATCGGTCGGCAGCGCCCACGCCGGCTGATCGCTCTCGATGCGCAACCGATTCTCCAATCGCGCGATGAACTCGTAGCCGTCGCGCAGCGCGCGCGCCTCATCGAGGGTGATGAGATCGAGCGCTTCCAATTCCCGCAGCAGGTCGCGCGTGGAGCGTTTGCGCAATGTCGGATGGCGATGGCCGTGCGCTAGCGCCATCATCTGCGCGACAAACTCGACATCGACCAGACCGCCGCGTCCCTGCTTGAGGTTGAGCCGCCGTTTGTCTTCGGCGCCAATCTCGATCTCCATGCGCTTACGCATCTGCGCGATCTCGGCGATCTCGACACTCGACAGCCCGCGTCCGAAAACGAATTCCTCGCGCGCGGCCTCTACCGCCCGCCCCAGCTCGCGATCTCCCGCAACCACGCGCGCGCGCACCAACGCCTGACGCTCCCACACCGCCGAGCTCTGGCGATGGTAGTCGCGAAAGCCTTCGAGCGAGGTCACCAGCGGTCCCTGATTGCCCGAGGGACGCAGGCGCAGATCGAGTTTGTAGGCATAGCCCTCGCGGGTGCGCGCCTCCAGAACCGCGATCAATCTTTGCGCAACGCGCGGAGCAATCTCACGGGCACGCATCGAGTCGCTGTCGCCGTCATAGACGAAAATCAAATCAAGGTCGGAGTTGTAGGACATCTCGGCGGCGCCCAACCGGCCCATCGCGATGCACGCCAGTTTCACCGTCCCCGGAACTTCGAGGCGTTCGGCGACTTCCTGATGCGCGACCGCGAGCGCCTGACTCAGAACAGCTTCGGCGAGAATCGTCAGCTCGGCTTCGACATCGACCAGGTCCAGCTCGCCGGCGACGTCGGCAATCGCGATGCGCAGGAACTCCTGATGACGAAAGGTACGGATCGCATCGAGGCGTGATTCGAAATCCGCCGCGGCCTTCACCATCCCGGCCAGCTCCTGCTCGAGGTCTTCGCGCCTGCGGCGGCGTTGTGCGAGATCGGAGCGGACCAGCGTATCGAGCATGTCTGGATGGCGAATGAACAGCGTCGAAAGGTAACTGCTCGAAGCGAACAGGCTCAGCAACACGCGGCGAGTCGACGGATGCTGCTCGAGCAACGCGAGAAAGGAAGTGCGCGCGCCGACCGCGGTAATGAAATCGGCGAGGTTACGCAACGCGAGGTCCGGATCGGGGAGCTTGCTGATCTCATCCAGCAGAATCGGTCCGAGCGTGTCCAACAATTCGAAACGGCGCGGGCTCGCCGGCGCGTGCGGACTGCCGCGGGCGAGAATCTCCAGGCTGGTGGAACTCTCCTTCGGGTGCGAGAAGCCGAGCGCGAGCAGACCGCGCTCGGCAGTTTGCTCGGCGGCCGCGCGATCCGAGGCGGCGCTCCATGCGGTTCGAGCAACATCGGAAATTCGCGTCAAGCTTTCCTCGTCGCCGCCGGCAAGGGTTTCGCGAAACTGCTTCGCAATCAATTCGCGATGCTTGCGCAAGGTCGCGCGCAGCCGCAGGGGTGTGCGCTCCCGCTTACCCATTCGCATTCGGGCGGCCAACTGCCGCATGCCCATCTCATCGCGCGGCAACGTATGCGTCTGGAGCCCGGAGACGAGTTGGAGCTTGTGCTCGACGTCGCGCAGAAAGAGGTACGCCTCGGCCAGATGGCGCGCGCGTGCGGGCGGCAGGTATCCGAATTCAGCGAGACGTTCGAGCGCCGGGATGGTTTTCTCGATGCGGATACGCGGATCGCGTCCACCGTAAATCAGTGTGAGCGCCTGCACGATGAACTCCAGCTCGCGGATTCCGCCGTGGCCGAGCTTGATGTTGCGTTCGATCAAATCGGGCGAGCGCAATTCCGCCTCGATCTGATGCTTCATCGCGCGCAACTGCCGCAACGTGTCGAAATCGAGATAGCTCCGATACACGAAGCGGCGGAGTTCATCGAGCATACGGCGGCCCAGCTCGAGCGAGCCGGCGACCGACCGCGCGCGCAGCAGCGCCGCACGCTCCCAGGTCTGCCCGTAGGATTGATAGAACTGCAGCGCGCCATCATACGTCACCGCGAGCGGAGAATTGCGACCGCCCGGCCGCAGCCGCATATCGATGCGAAAGCATCCGGTGGCGAGCAGCTCGGTGATGATCTCGCCGATGCGCGCGGCGGCGATACTTCCTTCGCCCGGCGCCGGCGGATTGAAAATGTAGACGAGATCGATGTCCGAACTCAGGTTGAGTTCGCTCGCGCCCAGCTTGCCCATCGCCAACACGCAGAATTCCCCTGCCTCCCGCGCGCGATCACCGGTTAGGCGCATCGCCATGCCGAAAGCCGCGCGGATGCATTCATCGGCCAGCCGCGACATCAGCAGCATCGTGCCGTTCACATCGATATGGCCGATCAGGTCGGCGACGGCGATGCGAAAAAAAATCCTGCGCTTGAAGAGCGATAGCTCGCGTGCCGCATCGCCGCGGGCGGCGGTGGATGCAAGGTCGCATCGCATCTCGCTCAGAATCGAATCCACGGTTGCGCTGCGCGCCGCATCGAACATGCGCAGCCATTCGGGGCCGGCCTGCGAAATTTCGCCCGCCACGATTTCCGACGCGCCGACGCAAAAGACTAGCTCGCGCGCCTTCACGCGATCGCGAAGCACCGCACGCATCGAGTCCGGCGACTCCTCGGCCAGACGGGAGAGGGTCGCGAGCGCAAGTTGTTCATCGGGCGCACGGTCGTGCGCGAGCCGCATCGCGCCCCGAGCGAGCGTCGCATCGTCGATGGTGCTCGCAAGTTTGCGCGCGAGGGGACTTGGCGCGGGCAATCGTTGGACGTTTGCCATTCATATTTAGGATAACACGCCATTCCATGCCGACGGGGAACTGCGCGAACGAAAGATCTGCGGCGCTCCCGTTGGTCGCGGGCGCCCGAGTTATCGCGCAATCAACCTTCGACCAAAGTGGCCGACGCAGCTTTGAAGGGATAAGAAACTTACGCGACGTGCGCGTGATGCTTCTTCGCGTGATGGCGCCGGTGGTGGCGTACGGGCGCGCTGACCTGAAGCAGATGCGCCGAGTGGGCGCTGCGCACCGGTAGCGGAGGCGGAACGATCGCCGGCTCGGTCTCGATGCCCGGGAAGTACTTGCCCTCGTACTGATGCACCTGCAGCGCGGCGAGGAACTCGGCATAGTAGTTCTTCACCGCGAAGCCGAAATGCGGGCCGTTGTAGGTCCGCAGCATCTTGCAGTAATCGCTGCCGCATTGCTCGGCCGCGCGTGCGGTTCCGGCAGTGCCATAGTTGTATGCGGTGATGGCGAGCGGCCAATCGCCCAGCGTCTCGTAGTTCGAGCGGAGCAGCTTGGCAGCGGCCTCGGTCTCGCGGGTCGGATTGAGGCGATCGTCGTGGCGACCGCGGATCGTCATATAATGTTTGCCGGTCGCGCGAGTGAACTGCCAGATTCCGAGCGCTCCCGCACTCGAACGCGCACCGCGCTCGAATCCGGATTCGACTTGCGCGAGCGTGATCAGCTCAACCGGTAGCCCCGCGCTTTTGAAAATCCTTTCCATCGTAGGGCGATAGTACTTGCTGCGCAGAATGCCCTCGCGGAAGCGTTCCTTCAAACCTTCCTGCACCCGCAGGTTGTCGGTGGCCAAACGGAGTGCATATGGCGTGCGGCCTTTGTACATCTCGGCGACGTGGCGCTCGTCCTCACCCATCGGTTCGCGTCCCGACGCGAGACGCTCAAGGATACCGCTGTACTTGTTCTTCAGATAATTGTTCACCCACTCGATCTCGTCGCGCGAGGGGCATCCATCGCCGGGCAAATGATAGACCTGATAAATCTTGTAAGGGTCATCGCGATCGACGAGGACGAAATCGCGATAAGAGTACGCGGTGAAGATATCGACCCAGAAACTAATCTGAGGTTCGAGGGACGGTGGGCGAGCGAAAATTTCCGCTTCGGCGCGCGCCGAGCGACTCAAGGTAAGGGCCAACAGACAGGCACAGCCCGTCGCAATGAAAATACGCACACACGCCCGCATTCGGAGATGCTTCCCAACCAAAGTCTCGGTCTCCCCTCTTCCGACCAGCAAGATCCGGAAACACGCTCCCTGCGTCCGGACAGAATTATCGAATACAACGATACGTTCCCCTAGTCAACGAAATATTGCCGGTTAGAATTGCAGAACTTATGTCGAAGCTACTGATCGAAAAGACCAGATGCTCCCAAATGCTCGCTAAATGCACCTTAATTTTTCTCGCTGTAGCTATTCTATCGAGCCTCGCAGGATGTCGCGGCAATCAGGTCGCGCCTACCTCGACGGAGGCTTTCAGGGTAGCGCTGCTCACGCCCGGACCGGTCAGCGACGCCGGCTGGAATGCCGCGGCATTTGATGGCTTGCAGCTCATCAAAAAAAAACTGGGCGCCGAGACCGCCATGGTGCAGACGACGTCGCCCTCCGATTTCGAGGACGCGATGCGCGATTTCGCCTCGCGCGGATTCCGCGTCGTTTTCGCGCACGGCTTCGAATATACCGACACCGCACTGAAAGTAGGGAAATCATTCCCGCAGACGTACTTCATCGTGACCTCGGGCAGCGGGTCGGCGACCAACGTCGCGTCGGTCACGTTCAAAATCGAGGAGGCTGCATATGTCGAAGGGGTGCTCGCGGGCAAGATGACTAAAACCGGCGTGGTCGGATGCATCGGCGGCATCGAGTTGCCGGCGATTCATCTGACCTTCAACGGATTCAAGTTGGGATTTCTTTCGGGGCACCCGGGCGGCCGGATGCTGACGAGCTTCACCGGAAGTTTCGACGATGTCGGTGCGGCGAAGGAAGCCTCGCTCGCGCAGATAAGCCAGGGGGCCGACCTGCTATTCCACAATGCCGATGCGGCCGGACTGGGTGTGTTTCAGGCGGCGCATCAGCGAGGGATTTATGCATTCGGCGCCAATCGCAATCAGAACGACATCATTCCCGATACGGTCCTCGCGAGCGCAGTGACGGATATTCCGAATGCGTTTCTGAATCTCGCAACGCAGGTGAAAGACGGAAGCTTTCATCCCGGCATGATCGAGCTAGGGATGAAGGACGGCGAGGTGAAGGTCGTGTACAACCCGGCGCTGCTCGCGAAGATTCCGCCCGATGCGCTTTCGGCCGCGAAAGATGCGGAGCAGGAAGTCATCTCGCAGCAGATCAATGTGACCGCACTCGCGAGCCACTAGCTCGAGCCGCATCCGGCGCGGCGCTTAGTGATGATCCTCGCGATGCTCCGGTTCGGCCTCATGATGCTCGGGCTGGACTTTGCGATGTTCGGGCTCCACGCGGCGTTCGGGTTGAGCCTCGTGCGGATGCTCCCACGCATGCTCGCCGCCGTTGTAGTAGTGAACTCCTTCGCGACCCGGCACGCGGTATCCGTCGTCAGGCCGGACGGTGGGCGGATAGTAGACCGGCCCGCCGCGATACGGCGCGACGTACTCGGGTGCGTATGCGTAGCCCGGTCCGCCGCCGTAGTACGGCCCCGAGTCGAAGCATCCGCTCAGGCCGAACACGCCAACCAGGAGCATCGAAGCTCCGATGATGCGATACATTCCAGCTTTCATGGCTTACACCTACGCCCGCATAATAGTGCATTGGAAGTGCCAACTGCGGCGACGCTATCGCGACGCTAGCGATGCCTAGGTTCATAGAGGCGCGAGGCTCCGAAAGTCACGCCGCGCAAAAGGGTTATAAGAATTACGTTTGCGGACCTACCGATGCGAATCGGCGAGCTATCCTCGCGGCGGTCCACGGCGGGCTGGAATTTAGGGACATAACACAGCAGTATCGCGGCCATGCTCGCGCGCGTGGAATCGGTCGTCTCTCGGTCTGCACGCTATGGGGCCGGCCTCCCCATCGTCGCGCTCACGCTGATAGCCGCGCTCCTGCGAATTTCGTTGCTTGATTCAAAAAGCTTCTGGCGCGACGAGGCGCTAACAGCGCAGCGGGTTACCTTGCCACTCAATGCGCTTTTGAAAGTTATAGGCAATGGCCAGACGAATATGTCCCTCTACTATCTGGTGCTGCATGGTTGGACCTCGTTGGCGGGGTCGAGCGAATTCACAATACGTCTTCCATCCGCACTGTTCGATGCTGCGACGGTCCCGCTTATCTACGCCTTGGGCGTGGAGCTAGGGCATCGTCGCGCGGGACTTATGGCGGCGTTGCTGATAACCGTCAACGCAACCTGCATCCGGTACGCGCAAACCGCGCGTAGTTATTCGCTGTTCGTGGCGCTCGCCACCTTAGCCTCGATTTTCTTCATCCGCAGCGTGAAACGAGACTCCTCTCCATCCAGCCTGGCCGGATACGTCGTGAGCGGGACCCTTAGCGTCTATGCTCAATTGTTCGGAATTTTCGCGCTGCCCGCTCAGTGGTTGTCACTCTTCCTGTTTCGAACGGACAGGAAAAGTGCAGTTCGCTTGACGGTATGTGCGTTCGCGATCGGGGCACTTAGCCTGCCCGCCTTCTTCTTCGCGATTTCGGGACATCATGGGAGCCTGGCGTGGATTCTCAAAACCTCACTCGATTCCGTGGTTGAACTGGTTCTTACTTTCGCAGGAGCGTTCGACGGACAGGTTACCAGTCTGAGCGTGATACTTACTGCGCTGTACATCTTCGGTGTGGCCTTGGCGATCCTTTGGGGGCCGCAACCCGATTGGCCTGCGCGAGGATATCTTCTGCTCGCGATATTCGTTCCGATCGGACTCACCATCGCTGTATCGTTCGTCCAGCCTCTCTTCGTGTCTCGGTATTTACTGGCTGGGTTGCCGCTATTCGCATTGTTGGCGGCGATCGGTATTGAGCGTTTGAGGCCGCCATTCGCGATCGCGATAGTATGCGCCATCGCGCTGCTAAGTCTGGCAGAAGACTATTCTTACTATCTCGCCCCGCCGATTGAGGATTGGCGCGGTGTGGTCGACTTTGTCGCGAAGCATGCACAGCCCGGAGACGCCCTCGTGGTCTGGGATGCCTCAACGCCGATTGAGTATTACGTTTCGCGAAGCAGTCGGGGAGGAAAATATCCAGCGAGAGTCTTTCAGGCTCGCGTCAACGGGAACATGAACGTGGTCTTAAGCCCCCAAGAACTCCTCGGAGACTCGAAAGGTGGTCGTGTATGGCTCACGTTTCCCGCCTGGGAAGGACTAGACAAGTCGGTTCTGCCATTCCTACTTCGCCACGAGGAGATACTTGACGAACCGCAATTTTCCGGAGTGCGTCTTTATCTACTCGAAAGAATGCCCTAAAGGGTTTCCAGAATTGTGATTTATGCGCCGCTCAATTCGTCGAGCAGAGCCTTGGCATCCTTCACATCCGCGGTGTCTGAGCCTTCGGTGAAGCAGTTGTAAATGTCGGCCAGCATCGTTCGCGCTTCCTCGCGATGCCCCTGCGCCGCGAGCAATCGCGCAAGCGAAGTCGTCGCGCGCAGCTCCAGTGACTTTGCGCGCTGCCGGCGTGCGACCTCGATCGCGCGCTCGATGCTGGCTTGAGCCTTTGCGGTGTCGGGGCCGTTTTTTCGAAGCAATAGCTCGCCGCGAAGGCGATAGATGTCCGCCTCCCACCATCGTTCGCCGTAGCTCTCGATCACATTCAGCGCTTCGGCGACTGCGGCCAGTCCTTCATCGATGCGACTTGCCTTGCCGCATGCCTCCGCTAGCTGCGCCAGATTGTATGGGCGCCACATTTCCGCGCCCGTGGTGGCCGCCAAGGCGAGTCCATCGCGGATCTGGATAACTCCCTCTTCCGCTTGCCCAAGCTGCGCGAGAGCCCAACCTTTCATGATTGCGGCCCACGACAAGAAAAGCGGGAAACCTTCATTCTCGGCGATGCTCATGGCGGCTTCGGCCGTCTCCAGAGCCGACGCCACTTTCCCCTCGAGCTGGTGAACCTGTGCTCGGTGGACTAATGCGAACATGATCGAAGGTAAATGTCCGACTTGATTCGCCAATGAAACGGCCTGTTCGGCGTGGCGGCGCGCGGCGTCCGGATAGCCTCGCAACCAAAAGACGATGGCACCCCATCCGTGACCACACACCGCCGGATGATGGGCGCTGTAGGGAGTCACACCGACTGAATCAGGATTGGTCTCGTAAAAAGCCAACCCATCTTCGACATGACTCTGCGCATCGACCAACTCTCCGGTTGAAAACGCAAACGACCAATCGAAGTGTTTGAGTTCGAGGAGGAACTCAGGCTCGAGATGGCGGCGGACAAAGATTCGAACCTCGTCCGCCCATTCCTGCGCCTCGGGATATCTGCCGCCGACGTAGGCGCTTCCAAACAAACCGGTCAACAACGAGAACCGTTGCGTAGGGGTACCGCCGGCTTCAGACAGCGCGTGCGCGCGACGATAGGCTCGCTCGGTTTCGGGCGCGGCCCATCCTTTGGTCATCATCAGTACCTGGCCGAGCGTGGTCTGTAAGCCAAATTCCCGTTGGTCACGCTCGGCGCCCTCGGGCAGCCGCATCAGCATCTCGATGGCGGAGGTCAAACCTTTCATCGCGTCCGTGTAAGCCGAGCGCTGAAGCGCCTGACGTCCCGCGCGTTCGTGGAACTCCAGCGCCTTGGGCACGTTGCCGCTTCGATTGTAATGATGGGCCAGCTCGTCGAGATGATCGTCGATGGAAGTTGCGTAGAGCTTCTCCAGCGCCGCGGCGATTCGCTCGTGCAACTGCCGGCGCCGCTCGATCAATACCGAGTTATAGGAAACCTCCTGCGTGAGCGCGTGCTTGAAGATGTATTCGGTATCGCCCACGGCCGGCTGCTCATAGATGAACTCTCCGAGCTGGAGGTCATTGAGCATCCGGTTCAGTTCCTCCTCTCCTTTCGGAAGCACCGAACCAATCAACGACAATGGAAACTCGCGCCCAATGACGGAGAGCGTCTGCAACAGGTCTTTCGCATCGGGCGGCAAGCGGTCGATGCGCGCGGCGAGGATTCCCTGCACCGTGGGCGGAATCTTCAGTTGCGAGATTGGCCGCGTCAGATGCATCGCGCCGTTGCGAACCAACGCACCCTCATCAAGCAAAACCTGCACCGTCTCTTCCATGAAGAAGGGATTGCCTTCGGTCTTTTCGATGATGACGCGCTTGAGCGGCATCAGTTCCGCATCGTTGCCGAGCAAGGCTGACAACATCTCCTCGGCGGATTCCTTGCCAAGCGGATCGAGCCGAAGCTGCGTGTAATAGGTCTTGCTATTCCATTGATGCGAATACTCGGGACGATAGTTCACCAGCAACAAGATCTTCGCGTTGGCCATCGAATCGACCAGCAGATTCAGGAAGCCCTGCGTCTCCTCATCGATCCAGTGCAGGTCTTCGAAGATTACGATGAGCGGCTGATCGAGGCTCTCGCGCAAAAGAATGCGTTTGATCGCGTCAAGGGTGCGCCGCTTCTTCACCTGGCCATCCATCTGCGCGAGCGGGTCTTCGCCCTCGACGATGCCGAGCAGGCCGAACAGATACGGACGCGTATCTTCGAGGGTCGGGTCGAGCGTGACGATGCGTCCATTGACCTTCTCGCGCCGCGTTCTCATGTCGTCTTCGGCATTGATGCGGAAATAAGTGTGCAGAAGATCGAGCACCGGAAAGTATGCCGATGCTTTGCCGTGCGAGACCGAGAACGCCTCGAGCACCATCCAACCCGACTGATTGCGGGCCTTGAATTCGAAAAACAGGCGCGACTTGCCGGTGCCCGCTTCCGCCATCGCAGCGACGATCTGGCCGTGTCCGGATTGCGCGAGGCCCGCCGAGTGGCGCAGCGCTTCCATCTCGCGCTCGCGCCCGACGAACTTCGTGAGTCCACGCCCAGCCGAGCGCTGCAGGCGTGTGCGCAGCGGACCGAGCCCTGTCACCTCGTATACGTTTACCTGCTCGCTGACGCCTTTGACCTTGGTCGGTCCGAGCGGCTTGATGGCGTAATATCCCTCGACCAGCTTGCGCGTCTCCTCGCTTATCGCGATGGAGCCGGTCGGCGCGACCGCTTGCATCCGCGAGGCGAGGTTCGCCGTATGCCCAATCGGCGTGTACTCCACGCGTCCTCCGCTGGTCGCGATCGATCGCACCACGACCTCGCCGGTGTTGGCACCGATGCGCGCCTCGATCGGGTTTCCGCCGTCGGCGACGAGCTTGGTCGAATAGCGGCGCAATTCCTCCTGCATCCGCAAGGCCGCGTAGAGCGCGCGCTGGGGATGGTCTTCATGCGCTACCGGCGCGCCGAAGATCGCGAAGATGCCATCGCCGGTGGACTGCACGACATATCCGTCGTAGCGATGGACCGCATCGATCATCAGCTTCAAGGCGGGATCGACGAGCGCGCGCGCCTCCTCGGGATCGAGGTCCTGCTCCATTTCCGTCGATCCCTTGATATCGGCGAACAGCGCCGTGACGGTCTTGCGCTCTCCGTCGAGATACTCCGAAGCGGGAGCGTCGGCTGCCTGAATCGGCAAGTCGCTCGCTCTGCTCGATGATGCTGCGAGCGCGGCGCCGCAATCGCCACAGAAACTATCGTCAGGCGGATTCTCTGCCCCGCACGTCGGGCATTGAGCGGCGAGTTTCGCGCCGCACTTGCCGCAGAATTTTTTCCCCGCAGGATTTTCGGAACTGCACTTCGAGCAGCGCACTGGAGCATCACCGGCCGATGGAATGCGCGAGTATCACGACATTCAAGTTGCCGTGGCAAGCCGATCGATTGAGTTCGCGCGGTGCTTGCAAATGAGAATCATTCTCATTATCATCCAGGGCCATGGTCACCGCTATTCTTCATCTTCGCAAATTTAGGCTCGTGGTTCTCGCGACGGGATTCGCCGTCGTCGTGATATTTTCATCGACGGTCCGCGCTGATGACGCACCGCCTCAGATCAAATGGGTGGATGGCCACTTTGAGCCGACCGCCTTTAACGTGCCCGCCGGTAAGGCGTTCAAAATTACGGTGACCAATCAGGGCGGCTCCGCGATCGAATTCGAAAGCTTCGAACTCAACCGCGAGCGCGTGGTACAGCCGGGCGAAACCATCACGGTGAACCTGCCCAAGCTGGATCCCGGGCAGTATCACTTTTTCGACGATTTCCATCATGAGGTGGCGCAGGGAACCATCACCGCGCAGTAGCGCCGCGTTCGAGCGCTAGCTGCCCATCCCACGCGAATCGATATGCGCCGCATGAGAGCGATAGTGGCCGCAGGCGCGGTCGTGTGTGTGTTGATCCAGTTGGTGCCTATGTCGATAAAAAATCCGCCGATTAGCGAGGATGTCGCGGCACCGCCGCAAGTCGAAGCGATCCTGCGCCGCTCCTGTTACGATTGCCATTCCAACCAGACGCAATGGCCGTGGTATGCGCACGTCGCGCCGGTCTCGTGGCTGATGATTCGCGATGTGAATCGTGGACGCGAGCACATCAACTTCTCGACCTGGGACAAATACGCCGATGATCCGGAGACGGTGATCCGCAAGCTCCGCAACATCGACAAGGTCATGCAGAACGGCTCGATGCCGCTCTGGTACTACCTTCCTGAGCACTCAATAGCACGTCTGAGCGATGCCGATCGCCAGGCCCTTGAAGACTGGGTCGTGCAATCGATCGAATCCGAAGGGAAGCGCTAAAAGGGGGACGCTATGACCCGCCGAGCCACGATTACGCCCACAATGGCTCTGGGAGCCCTAATGCTCGCATTCCTATGTGCATCGCGTGCCGATGCGCAGGTGGATCCGTGGG
Source organism: Binataceae bacterium (SeqCode) (assembly GCA_035294805.1). Lineage (GTDB taxonomy): Bacteria > Desulfobacterota > Binatia > Binatales > Binataceae > DATGKG01. Next base: position 15,649 of record DATGKG010000303.1, read on the forward strand.
AATTCGAGGTTTATCCGTACGCGACGGAAGGTCCGGGCGTCATCGAGCTCGAAACCGACAATGCGGTGGTCGCCAACGGCCATCGTGGCATCGACAACGGCACCTCGGGTCCGACTTATCGCAGCCAGGGGATGTGGTTCAATCAGTACGAAGTCACCTATGGACTAACGGAACGGATCGAGGCCGCCGCATACCTCAACATGGCGCGTCCGAATGGGCATAGCTGGCAGTACGCGGGCTCGAAATTTCGCCTGCGCGGACATCTGTTCGACGAGGAGACGCTACCGGTGAACCTCGGATGGTACCTGGAACTCGAATGGCACAAGACCCCGCAATGGGACGAGAACCCGCTGGAACTGGAACTGCGTCCGATCATCGAGAAAGATATCGGCCGGTTCAGTTTCATCCTCAATCCTAAATTCGAAAAGCCGGTCTTCACCGGCCCCGAGAAAAATGAAGGCTTTGAGTTCGGTTACGCCAACGGGGTCTACTACCGCTGGATGCGCGAACTATCGCCGGGAGTTGAGTTCTACGGTGGAATCGGCCGCATCGACGACAACGACCCGCTTCATGAGCAGCAGCACTACATCTTTCCGGTGCTATGGGGCGCTTTCCACAACGGCATCGAATACAACGTGGGTCCCGGCTTCGGACTCACGCGCGGATCCGATCGCGTGATCGTCAAGTTCAACGTCGAGCTGGAGAAGTACGTCGGCGCGCTATTCAAATCGGCGTCGGACAACGGCTGGTTCTTCTGATTTCGGATGGGGGAGGCGGGGGACCTGGAGCCCTGGTCCAGAGAGCTTTCGGCCCCCCGCTTTACGAAACGTAAGTTCCTCGATTTCGCGGCCGTCGTTAAGCCGATTCGAATCTTACAAAAAGTGGCGTGCCACTACATTTAGTTTAATCACAACACGGTGTCAATAGACATGGCTAAACGTGTTGTACCATGATTCGAATGATGTAAACATGCTTCGTCTGCGCAGATATAGCCAAATGTAGCATCGCAGCTACTTTTGGTACTATGCAGACTTGTCTAAATATGCTTAAATGCTACAACAATGACACTGACATGCAACGGCCATATAAAACTCGTGTTGATTGGTAGCGGACACGACACTATCGGCGTCCGGAACTAACAGTCTGGTTAAGGGGAGGGACTGTATGGCTACGATTCTTTTCGAGGGCATCGAGTTCGACATCGGCGCGGATCTTACTGCCGGGCGCGTGCTCGGCGCCGCATGTATGCGCTATGGCGACCCGGGGGATTTTTATCGCTTCCAACTTCTCGATCGCGAGGGCCGTCAGCTCGCGCCATCCGAAGTGGTGGGTGATCGACGCCTCGTACTGCGCGATGTTCGCACAATTAACCAGAAGCGCGCGCAGTCGAATGCCGAAAATTACGGCTTCGCGGCGGGCGGAAAGTAAAAATGCGGGCGGCGCGCTCGCGTTGAACACGGCTGCGGGTTTACAAAATCGCAGCCATCC
>DATGKG010000304.1:0-11712 GCA_035294805.1 Binataceae bacterium (SeqCode)
ATACCGCAATTGAACAGCGGGCCAGAATTTTCGCCAGCTTGCCGGTCGAGAAGCTGGAACGATTTGCCCTGGAACGGTGGGTAACGGAGATCGGCAAGCTGGATGCGGCTGCGTAGTCACAAGGACGCGGGCGCGCTGTAACGACAATGTCCGTCACAGTCGGCATCAACGGTTTCGGTCGAATGGGCCGGCTCGTTCTTCGGGCTGCAGTCCAGCGCCAAGCCCTTCATATCGCTCATATCAACGAGATCAAGGGCGGCGCGGAAACCGCCGCACATCTTCTCGAATTCGACAGTGTCCACGGCAGATGGAACGCTGCCATCGCGGCGGATTCCGCCGCACTAACGGTTGAAGGTGAACGCATCGGCTACAGCAATTTTGCCGATATTCGCGACGCCCCGTGGAGGCGAGCGCGCGTCGATTTGGTTCTCGAGTGCTCAGGCAAGCTCCTGACGCCAGAGGGGCTGCAACCGTACTTCGCGGAAGGTGTCCGCAAGGTGATCGTAGCCGCGCCGGTAAAGCTCGGCGCGCTCAACCTGGTGATGGGCGTCAATGATTATCTTTATGACCCGCGCCAACATCACATCGTCACCGCCGCTTCCTGCACTACAAATTGCCTGGCGCCTGTAGTGAAGGTCGTTCATGAAAACATCGGCATCCGTCACGGCACTATCACTACTATCCATGATGTGACGAATACCCAGACGGTGGTCGATTCGGCGCACAAGGATCTGCGGCGCGCACGCTCGGCGCTACTGTCTTTGATTCCGACCAGCACCGGTTCCGCAACCGCGATCGGACTCATTTACCCGGAACTTCAAGGAAAGCTCAACGGGATGGCCGTCCGCGTACCGCTCCTCAATGCCTCATTAACCGACTGCGTATTCGAAGTGGCCCGCTCCACCAGCATCGATGAAGTCAACGCGCACTTGCGAGTCGCTGCGGAAGGCGAGTTGCGCGACATCCTGGGGTTTGAAACGCGACCGCTGGTGTCGGTTGATTTCGTTAACGATTCGCGATCATCGATCGTTGATGGGCCATCGACCATGGTGGTCGACGGTACTCAGGTGAAGATCCTGGCATGGTACGACAACGAATGGGGCTATGTGAACCGGTTGGTCGACTTGGCCGTCAAGGTTGCGCGAGGGCTGGATTAGCAGGATCCGGACACGCCGGCGATGAACAACGCTGTTCGCAACTACGCGCTGATTACAGGCGCATACTGGGGATTCACGCTTACCGACGGCGCGCTTCGGATGCTGGTGCTGCTGCATTTCGATCGCCTGGGATATAGCGCAATCGAGATCGCGTTCCTATTTCTGTTTTACGAATTTTTCGGCATCGTGACCAATTTGCTCGGCGGATGGATCGCCGGGCGCTCCGGACTCAAAGTCACGCTGTACGGCGGTCTGCTCCTGCAGATCGGTGCATTGATTATGCTGGCGCTGTTGCAACCTGCATGGTCACGTCCGCTTTCGGTTGCTTATGTAATGGCGGCGCAGGCGCTCTCCGGAATCGCGAAGGATCTCACCAAGATGAGCGCCAAGACGGCGATCAAGGTGGTGGTGCCCGACGGGTCGGACGGTACGCTGTTCAAGTGGGTAGCCCGTTTGACCGGATCCAAGAACGCGCTTAAAGGCGCGGGTTTCTTCCTCGGCGGCGCGCTGCTTACGCTGCTCGGATTTGTCGGTTCCCTGGTCGCAATGGCGGTAGCACTGGTGGTTGTACTGCTAGGGACCGCGAGTGCCCTGCCAAGCGGTATGGGAAAAGCCACCTCGAAGATCAAATTTACCGCGCTATTTTCGAAAAGTTCCGCGGTAAACTGGCTTTCCGCGGCGCGGCTCTTTTTGTTCGCCTCGCGCGACGCCTGGTTTGTGGTGGGACTTCCGGTGTTCCTGGCCTCGACCCTTCACTGGTCGTTTTGGCAGGTCGGCGCGTTCGCGGCGGCATGGTTTGTCGGCTATGGCATCGTTCAAGCCGTCGTTCCCGAAGTCCTGCGATTGTCCGGCGCGCGCGAGGGTGTGACCGGAGATACTGCTCGCCTTTGGGTATTGATCCTGGTTGCCGTCCCTTTGTCGCTTGCAATAGCGCTCGTCCTGAACGCACCTCCTACTCCCGCGCTCATGGTCGGACTGGCCATCTTCATGACTGTGTTCGCGATCAATTCTTCCGTCCATTCGTACCTGATTCTGGCTTACTCCGACGAAGAGGAAGTGGCAGTTAACGTAGGCTTCTACTACATGGCGAATGCCGGAGGACGCCTGCTTGGGACGCTCTTGTCGGGAGTCGTATTCCAACTCTATGGCTTCGTGGGATGCCTTGTCGCTTCGAGTATTTTGCTGATTGCGGCGGCGCTCCTGTCATTCAACCTGCCGCAGACCGGTGCCGTTTCACTAACAGTCAAACTGAAGGAGGCCGAATCGTGAGCAATCGGTCGACCGATGAAAAGTTCGAACCCGGGCCCAGGTGGTGGCGGCGTATTGGACTATTTTTTCCGACGCTTGCGGCTCTGCTCGTTTTCTCGAACAGTATCGCAGTGGCCGAACCGCTGCTCATCAAAGGTGATGGTTCAACCTTCGCCTATCCCATGTACGCCAAATGGATCGAAGAATACGAAAAACAGAATACCGATGTGCATCTGATCTATAAGTCCAACGGCTCCGGCGCCGGTATTCATGACGTGATGCTCGGTATAGTTGATTTTGCGGGCACTGATGGACCCCTGACCAAGACCCAGATGCTCGATTTCAGCACTCATAGAAACTGCGAGATCCTCCATTTCCCGACCGCCCTCGGCGCAGATGTTCCTATCTACAACATTCCGGGCGCCGCTCAGGAACTTCACTTTAGCTCCGCTGCTTTAGCTGGGATTTTCCTCGGCGAGATTAAAAAATGGAATGACCCGAAGATCGCCGATTCAAATCCCGGTATCCAGCTCCCCTCGAATGACATCGTGGTAGTTCATCGAAAGGACGGGAGCGGCACAACCTATGTCTGGAGCGACTACCTCTCGAAGGTGAGCTCACGTTGGCGCGACCGAGTTGGCACAGGCATTTCCGTCACTTGGCCTGTAGGCATCGCGGGCAGGGGCAACCAGGGGGTGGCTGAATTAGTAGGCCGGACTTCCTATTCGATTGGATATACCGAGCTCACTTATGCGGTTCAGAATCATCTGCCCTATGGAAATGTCGAAAACAGCTCCGGCAAATTCATCAAGGCGGACCTGCTTAGTGTCACTGCCGCTGCCGACGGCGTGGCGAACAAAATGTCGGACGACTTCCGCTTCTCGATAACCAACGCACCCGGGTCCAACGCCTACCCGATCTCGACTTTCACCTGGATGCTGGTTCCGTCGGTTATCGCAGAGGCACCTAAGCGCGATGCCATCGTAGCATTCCTCCGCTGGGGCCTGACCACCGGCCAGGACTTTCTGGACCAACTGTCATACGCCCGGCTGCCGGAAGCCATTGTCTCGAAGGAGGAGCGCGCAATCGATCACATCCAGGGAGCCACTCCTTTCGCGTCGACAAATGCTAACGACGACAGAGTTGTGAGTATGCGCTAAATGCATCGCGACTATTGAGGGTCTATGCATTTAGCCATTTCGAACTACCGCAACCTGGACGTGGAACAGCAAACGCTCGTCGCGGCCGCCGGCGCGGGTGCGCAGCATGCCTCCACAGCCGCCGGTTTCGACGCGGTAAGACGTGGAGCACCGTCGTTGCCATAGACCGTGCTTTCGCCGAAGGTATGAAAGGTCTCCCACGAAATCCCGCTCGGATCGGACACCCATCCCTTGTTGCCGCGCGCGTAGCAGCACGATGCGTTCTCCTGCTTTGCGACCGAATTCCCGGCGGCGTCGAGCCGTCCCGCGATCGTCGCAAGGTCCTCATCGGACTCGACCTGCAACCCGAGATGGTCGAGGCCGGCTGCGGCCGTCCCCGCGGTGATTGCAAAGTTGACGCGCGGATCATCGAGCATCCATTTCGCATAGTCGGGCTTGAGGACCGCAGGCTCGGTCCCGAACAGCGTAGAGTAAAAGCGCACCGAGGATTCCAGATCGTTGACTCTGACGTGAGCGTGAAAGCGTTTCATGCCGATACCCTCCGATTCTTTTTCGTTACGACCACGGTTTCATGAGGCGCGTTTTCAGAGCCGCAGGCGGTCGCGGCGGAAGCGCATAATTCGGAGCGGCCACCGCAACAGTTCTCGGTCAGGTAACCGAGCAGCTCGTTCATGGCTTTGAAGTTGGCGCGGTAGATGATCGATCGACTCTCGCGCCGCGAGGTGACCAGGCCCGCGAACCTGAGCTGACTCAGATGGAATGACATTGTGGGCGGGGGCTGTCCGAGCCGCGCGCCGATTTCGCCGGCCGGCATGCCTTGCGGGCCCTTCTGTACCAGCAGGCGGAAAATGTCGAGCCGGGTCTCCTGCGCCAGCGCCCCGAGGGCGGTGATAATCGACGACTTTTTCATACTTCAACAGTTATAGAAGTATGTAGGAGTTCTGTCAATGCCGCTGACGTTTGATTTGCCGTAAAAGTTCATCCCATCGACAACCCCCAGTCATGGGCGCACACTGATTGGTTACGGTCGCGGCGTCGTCGCGCGGCCGGCTTCAAGGAGGCATTCGCCTATGGCAGCGAGCCCCGTCGCTCTCTCTTCTGCTTCGATTTCCAATCGTTCCTACTCGCGCCGCCCGCCGCTTGTGCTCACCCAGCGGCGCCTCGAGGCGAACCGGCGCAATGCCGCGCGCTCGACCGGCCCGCGTACGCGCAACGGCAAGGCGCGCGTCGCGTGCAACGCCATCAAGCATGGATTCTTCGCCGGACCCGAGCGATGGACCGAGCAGCAGCGGCGCGATTTTGCGGAAACCTTCGAGGGACTGTGCGATGACTTCAAGCCGCAGACGGAGCTGGAGGAAATTTGCGTCGCCACCATCGCGGATTCTTACGTGCGGATGGCCGCGATGCTGCGTTACGAAAATATCGCCGCGCTGAACTATCATCAGCAGCGCGAGCGCGAGATTGAACAATGCATCGCGGCGGCGCCGCCGGCGGAAGCCGCGGGGCTTGATGCGCATCGGGAAGAGCTTCGCCGCGCCGGGCTATGGCGTCCGACCATCCCGGGTCCTCGCGAGGCTGCGACGATTGTTCGGTATGAGGGACGGCTCCATCGCGCGATTCGCGACGCGACCGCCGAGCTCCACGCGCTGAGAGCGAGGAGTGCCGTCTCTTCGCTTCGAAAAGCGCAAAAACAAACCCACTTTATCCAGCAAAATTGGGGCATTTCCATTCACTTGGGCACTGCCACAGGAGGCCCGGAAGAACGCGGCGAAACATCGTCGAGCAGCGTCGGGAGCCTTACGCGAAGGACTTCAGATGCCAACGGCAATGTAATCCAAAGTGTAAAAACAAACCCATTAAATCCAATGTTTATGGGCAATCGTCATGAACGCAGGAGGGCTAAGGCACTATCGACATATCGTCGCCGATGAACGAGACGTTCACCCATGGCGGTGATCGATCAGGAGTGCTTTGGCATTCCGAGAGTCGAGGTTCTTCAGCGGCGCGCTCGCGCTTACTTCAGAATGACAAAAAAGGGGACTGCTCCCTGCGCCGGGAGTACAAGCGGCCGCGTGCGCTTGCGACGTCTGAGTCCCCCTTCCACTTTAGGGGAAGAGGGGCCAGGGGGTTTAGGTCTCCCTACGCCGGAGCTGCCGCGAAGCCGTCCGCTTCGCCGCGTAAGATCGCGCCGAAGCGACGCCCGCCGAGGTAGAACCGCAATGCCTCGTCGTCGGTCACAACCGCGCGACGCACATCGCGCCGGCGAATCTGCCATACTCCGCCGACCATCGGATGACGTCCCTGCCGGTAGCTGAAGAAGTAGTAGCAGAACTGGCGAATGGTCGAGCGGCGCGATTCGGCATTGAGGTTGCGCCCGCCGCATACCGTCAGCACCTCGCGCACCGCGCGCCCGATGCTGTAGAAGCCGGTGAACGCATCGCGATACGCCTGCATCCATTGGCGCGTGTCGAGGCGCGGATGACGCAGCGTCACGTGCTGTGAATCGAGCTGATTGAAATCCCAATCGATGATGTCGCCCTCTTTCGCATAGCGCACCTGGTCCTCGGTGCCGGGGAGCGGCGTCATGATGAAGAATGACACGATATCGAAGCCGATCTTCTTGAGCGTCTGCGCCGCGACGCGTCCGCAATCGGGACCGTCGAACGGGAAGCCGAGCATGTAGCCCGCGTGCACCGACACGCCGACCTTATGCCAGTTCTCGACCACGCGCCGGTACTTGTTGATGACGCGGGAGCGCGACTCTTCGATCTTCATTTTGTGCTGGCGATCGTCGGTGTTCTGATACTTGGTCGCGAAGTTGAGGTTGTCGGGATTGAGCGATTCGATTCCGACGAAGGCCTGATAGCATCCGGCGGCTGCCGCCAGTTCGACGAAACGCTTGCTGCGCCGATGCTTGGCGGTCTCGGTCTCGCCTTCCGCGATGTTGGCGTAGCACGACGCGTCGACGTCGACCTGCATCATGAAGGAGAGCTTCGGAAATTCCCTCTTCACTTCGACGAGTCCGGTCAGAATCTCTTCCCACCGGGGCGAACGGAAGAAGTCGTCATCGACCAGGAACAGCGATTGGATGCCGTGGTAGCGCATCGCGTCGCGCACCCATGCGACCACCGCGTTGGGCTCGCGCGAGCGCATCGTGCGGCCCATTACATTTTTCACGCTGCAATAGGAGCAGGTGAACGGGCATCCGCGCGAGGTGTCGAGCGGCGTCATCGAGGGATTGAAGAAGCGCGTCAGGTAACGATCGTCGAGTTGCGGAAGCTGCGCCTCGGTGATGATCGGCACGATGATATCATCCTGGCCGGTCTTGGCGCGGATTCCTTCGGTCACCGCATAATGCGGTTTCAGCTCGCCCTTGAGGAAATCCTCGACGATAAAGCCCCACAGATTTTCGGCTTCGCCCACGATCGTCGTGATGCCGACCGAGTTGAGGAACTTACACGAATCGGGATAGCCGCTGACGTGAAAGCCGCCCATCATCGTGGTCATGCCCTCGGCAACGAACTGCAGCGCGAGGTCGCGTCCACGCGGATATTGATTCGATTGCACGCCGGCCAGTCCGATCAGCAACTCGACGCCATCCTCGTGTGCCTTTTCCTTGATCGCGCGGATAGTCGCCGGACTGATGACGCCGTCGCAGATCTCGTCCCAGATGATGGTCTCAAGATGAACATTGCGCTTGCCGGAGAAATGGCGGTTGAACTCGTCATTAAGGGCCGCGAGCACGTTGAGCGTGTTGTTGGGCTGGACGCCGTAGCGGAACACCGAAACGTATCCGTCGTCATCGTACTTGGAAGGCTTGATGAAGTAGACGCGGATGACGCGGACGGTCTCCGGATTCAGCGACCCCTTGCGCATCGCAGCAGCGTCTGCCGTGAGCTGCAGAACGTTGGACGGGCGCTTGCCGCCGTATCTGTCCCGCCCGAGCAGATTGTACAGCACAGTCGCTGCGAAGATCAGGAAGGCGGCGATGCATGTAAGTAGAACCATCAAGATTTCCTCGAGCCAAGGAGCCATCTTCGGCTCCCCAATGTTCAGGTTGAGCGATCTAACCGACCGGTCAGAGTAAACTAATCCAAGCCTGCTATGTCAACCATTCTCTATTGGATCAGTGATAGAAACAATGCCTTTCCGACACCGAGGTAACGAAACCTTCATTAAGTCTCGATGACGGCCCGCCCCAACTGCTCAGCGATACATCTCGACGAGGTTTATGAGGCCCAGGTCGCGGTAGCGCTCGACCAGGTATCCTTTGATCTCCTGCACGCTGCCCATCTGCAGGACCTCGCGGGCCACTTGCCGAGCGGTCTGATAGTTCACCTCGCGCAGCGCCTTGCGTACGACCGGGATGAAGAGCGGACTTAAGCTCAGCTCATCCAACCCGATGCCGACCAGCAGCAGCGTCGCGAGCGGATCGGATGCCATCTCGCCGCAGATGCTGACTTCTTTGTCGGCGGCGCGCGCGACGTTCACCACTTCCGATATCGCGGAGATCACGGCGGGATGAAATGCCTCGTACAGATGCGCGACCTTCGGATTGTTGCGGTCAGCGGCGAGCAAATACTGAATCAGGTCGTTGGTGCCGATGGAGAAGAAGTCGACCATCGGCGCGAGTCGCGGCGCAAGCCACACGGCCGACGGAACTTCGACCATAATGCCCACCGGCACCTTGGGATTGTGGTCGAGCCCCTCGTTGTAAAGCTCCGCTTGCGCCTCGGCGAGGAGCTCCTTGGCGCGACGCAACTCCTCGAGGCTGGAGATCATCGGGAACATGATGCGCACGTTGAAGCGCGTGGCAGCGCGCAGGATGGCGCGCAACTGCACCTTGAACAGCTCCGGCATTTCCAGCGAGATACGAATCGAGCGCCATCCGAGGAACGGATTTTCCTCGCGCGGCACCCGCATGTAGGGCGGATACTTGTCGGCGCCGATATCGAGCGTGCGAATCGTCACCGGGCGCTGCCCGAATGCCTGCAGCATCCGGTTGTAGAGCGCGATCTGCTGGTCCTCATCGGGGAAATCTTCGTAGGTGAGGAACGAGAACTCCGAACGCAGCAGCCCAACCCCCTCGGCGCCGTATTGCAGCGCGAGCGGGACATCGTTGTAGAGCGCGATGTTGGCGAACAGCCGCACCCGATGGCCGTCGCTCGTCGCCGCCGGCTGGTCCGCATCTTCCATCAGCTCGCGTTTGAAATTTTCGTAGCGCTTGGTCAGCGCGACGTAGTCCTTCTCGACTTCGGGCGTCGGATTGACGTAGACGATGCCGGAATTTCCATCGAGCACCAGCGTGTCCGCTTCGACCACCGATTCCATCAGATGCTCGACGCCGACCACGGTGGGGATTTCGAATGAACGCGCGAGGATCGCGGCGTGCGAGGTGACACCGCCCGACTGCAACGCGATACCGATAAGGTTCTCATGCGAAACGAGCGTGAGCTGCGAGAGCGTCAGCTCTTCGGCCACGATGATGGTCGGCTTCGCGAACGGCCCCTTCCCCTCTTCCTGCCGCAGATGGCGCAGCACGCGATGGCCGACGTCGCGGAAGTCGGTGGCGCGCTCGCGCAGGTAGCCGTCGGCCAGGGCGAGCATTTGCGCGGTGAGCTCATCGATGGCGCGGAACAGCGCGCTCTCGGCCGCGTATCCCTGGGTGACAGCCTCGCGCACGCGGCCAACGAATTCCTCGTCCTCGAGGATCATGCGATGGCCGTCGAAAATCTTCAGGTCGGAATCCGCCATCAGCGGCGCCATGCGGGCCTTGAGCGCGCCGAGTTCGGCAAGGGCGCGGATGAGCGCTTCATCGAGGCGCTTCTGCTCGCCCTTCAAATCGCGCGCGCGCAGATTGCGGTCGATGGTGCTCATGAAGGTGCCGACCACGTGCGCGACGCCGATCGCAAATCCAGGCGCGGCCGGAAGTCCCACCAGCCGCGGACGGCGAATCTTCACCGGCGCGGCGACGCGCGTCTTGCCGCCAACTTTTTCGTAATCCTTGAGCTGACGATTGGCCTCGATCATCCGGCGCCGATATTCCTCGCGCTCCTTCTCCTTGGTGGCGAGGGTCTCGCGCAACCTGAAGTGGGAAAGAATCTGCGCGACCTGCGTAGCGGCGGTTTTGAGCAGCCGCGCCTCGGTCTTGGTGAACTTTCGTCGCGTCAGGGTCTGGACGACGAGCACCCCGATCGGCTTGTTGCGTCCGTCCGCTACCGGCACGCCGAGGAAAGTGTGATAGCGCTCCTCGCCGGTCTCCGGAAAATATTTGTAGCGCGGATGACTGATCGCGTCGGTGACGGCAACTGTATCGCCCTTCTCGATAACGGTGCCGACCAGACCCTCATTGGTGCGCATTGAAACTTTGCCGACCGAATCGCGATCGAGTCCCATCGTCGCGCGCAGCACCAGCCGCTGGCGTTGCGGATCGAACAGATAGAGCGAGCAGACCTCGACCTCCATCCCTTGCGCGATCGCATCGACGATTTTATCGAGCGTCTCGCGCAGGTCGGCGGCAGCTTCGCCACTGATCGCGGAGATATTCTCGATCAGAGCGAATTGGTCGCGATTGGCACCCATGATTGATTTTTCGTCGTGACTAAAAGCGTTGCGAGGGAAGTTTATCGCATGCGCTTCCAGTCAAACAACCGACGCGCTCGTGTTGGCTGATTGATTCTTCTAGGAGGCGCTTCGCGAAGCGCCCGCAACGACATCTCGGTTGCGGAAGGTCTCCGCGATTGCACTATCGCTGCGGGTCGTTCGCGAAACGACCCTTATAAGAATGGTGGCCGAAAGAAACTTGCTACTGCGCGAATTCGACGGTGGCGGTGCCGGTCACGAGGCGCTGCGCTTCCTCATCCTCGATCCAGATGTCGATCTCGCACTGCTTCGTCTCCGGATAGGTATTGGTGATGAAGCCCTGCAAGATCAGCGTGCGATCGGGTTGCACCGGTATGCGATAGGTCGTGCCGAGGCGAATCATCCGCGCCGGACCGGCGCCGATCCAATCGGTTACCAGCTTCGCCAAAAGCGCGAGGCTCATGTTGCCCGGGAGGATCATTCCCGGCAGTCCTTCCTTCTTCGCGCCCTCATCGTCGGTGAAGCGTGGCGCCGGAAGATGATTCGCATGCGCGTAGGCGCGCGTCTGATCCTTGCTGATGAAGATTTCTTCGGGACCGATCGCTGATCCGATTTGGACATCTGCGAATTTCATTTTCTTCCTAAGAAGTTCGGCTCATGAAGCGATGATCGACATGCGCGACGACCTCGCCCTTCTGATTGCTTAAGGTCGTGCGGATGACGACGAACACCATCGTGCCGCTGCGGCCGGTCTTGTCGTAAATTTCCTTCACCGACGAGCTCAGCGTGATTTCATCGCCAGGCCGTATCGGCGCGACGAATTCTACATCCTTGCCCGCATCGAAGCCCTGCTTGCCGTAGCGCGGGATATGCTGGAAGAAGTGGCGTCCATTGCGAAACGTGGTAGCGAATCCGGGCGGCGCGATGACGCCGCCGTAGGGCCCCTTCTTCGCCGCTTCGTCGTCGGTGAAGATCGGGTTGGTCTCGCTAATCGTCTCGCAGAACTTCGCGATCTTCTCGCGCGAGACCGGGACCGGATCGGTCGTCTCGAACACCTTGTTGATGATTGCGGGATCGTAATCTACCACTTTGTTAGCTCGCCTTCGGCTGTGTCAGCTCGCCTCGGCCGGAACCGCGTGCGGTACCGGTTTGCGCTTGGGGCGGAAATCGACCGCCTCGTAATTTCCGGTCTTCAGCTCGCGCACCAGATCATCGATGGTCTTGATATCAGCCTCGAAGCGCGTCGCGCAAAGCCCGATGAGGCTCACCAGATGACTATCCGATCCGCCGGTCGCCTTGTAGCCATGCTTCTCTATCAGTTCGGCGGCACGCTCGTTCTCGCCCTTGCGCGAGCCGCCATTGAGCAATTCTACTGCGATGACATTCTCGAGCACCGGCTTCTTTAGGTAATGCTCATACAGCCCGATGTTTGGACGCCCGGGATGACATGGAACCGCGATGCCGCCCATCGCCGCGACCTCATCGACGAGTTCCTGCGCCGGAATGCGGATGTTGGTGAAGTCGAAGCGCTTCGCCATCTCATCGGTAACGCCGAACACCAGCAC